>JAGGIK010000017.1 GCA_024103515.1 Snodgrassella sp.
AAATTCATCGTTTGTTTGCGCATAACACATCATTTCTACACATAATAACATTAAGAAAAAAATAATATTTCTGCTGAATTTCATTCTTTCACCCTAAGACAACTTTTGTTAACACTGAAATAGATGATTAACAATACATCAATATATTAATATTTATGATTACATTGACGACACCAAACTGTTCGTTCGCTATAGTTTACTTATGCTGACCAAACCGACAAAAAAAGGTAATGTAGACAATTTAAATTACCTTTATCATCCAGTTTAATATTGTTTACCTTATATAGAATGATTATATTCTTTAATCGACTCTTTTCTTAGGTCAATCAACAGTTCTGGGGTACCATTAGCTGGCGTTACATTAATAACCCGTAACTCTGCAGCATTTAACGGTTTGTTTGTTTCAACCCTTTCGATTAAATCCACTACTGCGGCTTTAAATTTAGCGGTCGTTTCCACAAACCCTTTTGAGTAATGTTCATTAATCAGGTCTTTATTTTTTGGTACCTTTTTCACCTTGCTGGCCTCCTTTAAAGCTTTTTGAGCCAGATTAAGCTCTTCATATAAAGGCTTGATTTTGGTCAGGTCGGTTGAGGTCACATTACGAGCGGACACTTTCTGATTTTCCAGCTCTGCTAAAATCTTATCCATCAAAATAGAAACCAAGATTCTGTTATAGGTTAACTCATTACCTTCTTTTTTTGCCTGCGCCATTTCAACCGAGCGGTTTGCAGCTTCTCTGTTTTTTAAAGTCAAATCAAATTTCGCATAAGCCAGCTGATATTTCTGACTATAGTTCAGAATCTTGCTATGCAGTTCCTGACCCTTTACATAATTATCGCCAGCGTAATCTTTTGCTTTATAGTATTCACGGGCTGCCGCCAGTAAATCGTCCAGCTGCTCGGCAATGGCCACCAAAGCAACAGCCGCTTCATCTAATTGTGCAAATACCGGTGGTTGATTAATGAATTTTTTAATATTTTCCCAACGTTTATACTGCTCACCTGATGTATATTCACCGTTTTTATTGACTAATTCAGCTTTGCCTTCTTTTTTAAAATACTCATTCAATTCTTTGGAAAGTCCAATCAAACCCTCATTATGAAACTCAATATATTGATTGAATTTTTCAACAGCATCATTTTCGTTTACTGGTAATGCTTGTGATGCTGCTTGCGCACTATCTGTGGACACCTTAGCCATCTCGTCTGATTTACCAGCCGGCTTAGTTGAATTATCGCTACAAGATATGATTAAACATGAACCCATCATAATTGTAACTAATCGAACAATACCCGCTTTTATACACCGCATAATGAACCTTTTAACATTAATCAAAAGAAGACAATATATTCAGCAAATAAGTAAATATTATAGCATGTGTATAGAAATTTTGATTATTTTGATTAAGGCGATTTACAGTTTCTTCTTAATAATATAACTTCAAATTAATAATAACCTTAGTGAATTAAAGCTTACCTTCATCGGATAAATACCATTATTTTCAATAATGATTAGAAAATATTCTGCCATGAAAATTATATAATTTAATTTTACCAGCATTAAAACCATTTGATAATAAACGGTAAATATCCTTCTGATTCGTCTAAAATTCACGTAAAAATTAGGCTGCTTGTTGTAGCATGTTATGCTCAGTCGGCTCATGTTATTGGATGCTTTATGGCTTCTTTCACTATATCAAGCGTAAACCATTTTGCGGTTATTTTCCTTGCTTGCACCGATTAAATCGTTCAAATATGGGGTATCGGGTTAAATATAATATGTTATATCCTGTAGTTTTGCTCGGTTGGGACAGGATTTTCCGGTCAATTCTACTCCGTTATCGACGCGTATTTTGTGTGGCTAACCATGACGTTTATCTAGCTAACGATTAATCCGAGCAGTCAGTAAACTGACTGCCATATCTATGCCTGAGGCTGCGCAGTTAACAGCATCGATTACATTGAACGTTCTAAAACAACATTGCTTGCAACTGCGCTCACGCATAAAGTTCACGGACCAGTATCACCGAGCTTAGCCAGTACCGCTAGCTTCTTTGCCTTGCGTGATGGAATGCGTTTGTAACTATCCTTCATATAGAACAGTATAAAAATAGAGAATTCTCTTCATTAATCTACAGAGGATTTAAACATGAAAAAGATGACTGAACATTAGGTTGCATCTATTTAAAAAATTCAAATCAGTATCTTAATCAAATAACTTTGTCATCAATATGACAAATTCCATTCAACCTTTTATCAATAGCTAGGGTAATAAGAAGTATAAATCCTCAGATAGCAAACGCCTAAAAAAACTGGAAGCTGAAAATTGTCAGCTTAAACTGTTTCCACAATTCAGTTCAAAGTCACCACTTCAGTAAGAAATCATAAAAAAGCACCACCATCCACCAAGGCACATAAAACTTGGGTTCAGCAGCTACAAGAAAGCCATCCTGTCACTATTGTTGTCATGAACTGCGCTATTGTTGGTTTAATCCGCGATGCTGACGATGATCAAATCAAGTTAGCGGATAATGCGCTGATGATGGTGGTACCCAGTGCGATCACATACAAGCATTTACGCTGATGCTTTCCCTGATGTTTTAAGCGTATCCGCAAGCTTGGCTACAAAGGAATCATATACATTTTAGCGGGTGGAATGCGCGTTAAAGCTCAATCTCCAGAGTAAAACGTAACAGCTTATTCCACCATCAAGCCCAAAAAGGCTATCATAAACTAGGCAAGTGCGTGGCAAAGGCTTTGATACGTAACTATAGCCACAATCAACATGGTTCAAGAACGTTCGAGGCATTCGATGAATGCAATCGTGGGACGGTAGGCATTGATATGACAGTCAGTTTACTGGCAGGAAGAATAAGCCGTTACCTAAATCAATTCGCTGAAAAGCATAATTATCCGTTAAACATACGCATCACGTTCACTAATTGGGCAAAAGCATATGGTATAACCCTAGACGATATCCAAGCCAGCCGTCCAGACCAAAATGGTGATATTGAACAATTTAATCGTACCTATTATTGCACAGAAGTACTGCACCTATCTCGGTTAAATAATCTGACATAAGTAAGAAAAATAACCGAAGAATGGCTAAGATCGGGTACTCAATAATATGCCACCAATTGGGTATAAAATATTAACACGCACTGCATCGTTTTTATGTGAATCGTATACTAAGTTTGCGGTGTTTACATTATGATTAATTAATTTTCTTATCTTAAATAAAGCTATTAGGTTTTGATTTTCACGATCATCCACGCTGATACTTAAGCAACATGCTGAATTTGTAGCTTGGATTTAATAGCCAAATATTGCTAAATTGTTTTTATTCAAACCCTTTATTTATTACAACATAATTGAATCAAACACGCTAACATTAACTTACTTTAAGGTTTTTACGTACACCACAAACTGATCTAGGTTATGAAGCTACTCGCTTTTCAATAATTTCCCGCCTTAATAAGCTTGTGGGTACAGCACACGTTATATCCATTACAAAATCTTTGTAATGGTAGATTTTAAAATAATTATTTACATTATAAAGGTTGAATTGAAACCGGCATCAAAGCAGTATAACTGTTACAAAAACATAAAATAGGGAGAGGAATTGTGGCGAGTTAATATTGATTAAATAGCTCTATCGGTCAGCAGTAATGTTTTAAGGCATGGAAAATTACTTCTAACAAACGTTGGTTATCAACCCGCTCCATCACTTTGATCGGCTGATGGGTCACAGGCTGCATTCCAACTGTCAGACGTAATGCGCCCTCTTTCCAGCGCCGGCTGCTGGCTCGCGTACAATCGCGGGTGGTAGAGACATCAACGATATAGGGTGCAACCGTTACTATTTCACTATCAATTAAATTTGCCACACACAGTACGTCATGTATCCAGCAACCAGCCAGATGGCGGGTCTGGATGGAATAATCCATCCATGGACGGGTCGTGCGCACGATAAAATCAGTTAAGGGATTGGCAAAGCTCTGCAGTGTGTCCAAATCTTGATGTGTCAGCATGGTCTGTGTAGTGACATCAAGCGGAGCTAAAGTAATGTTTGCACCGCTTTCGATTACGATTTTAGCTGCTTCCGGATCAACCGCAAAATTAGTGTCTTTCAAGTAATTATCCAACTGAAAAACCCCTCCCATAATGACAATTTCGGCCACAGAACAAGCAAATTTCGGGTAAAGCTGAATGGTATGGGCAATATTGGTAAGCGGACCAATCGCTACCACGGTAATTTCACCGGGATTGTTGCATACGAGTTCACCAATCGCCTGCGCCGCATGAGGTGCGCTGTGGTCATTGAGTGCGGGCAATGGCGGCAGATTGTCCCATAAGGAGAGCAGCCCCTGTTTGCGCACATTATTGTCCAGCTGTTCGCGCCATGGCGCAGCCGGTTCAATCAGTGCCTGTGCCGCACCTTTAACTACCGGTATATCTTTATTCAGCTCTTGCAATAGCTGGCGGGCTACCTGATAGCCGGTATCACGTGGGGTATTACCGGCTACAATAGTAATAAGTTCAAGTTTGATTGAATCTGCGGCCAATGCCAGCGCCAGTGCCAAGCCATCATCAACATTAGCCCCCGCAATGCCATTACCGGGATCACAGTCAATCACGATGCGCTTCATAAGTATTACCCTATATGTCAATGGTAATGGAGTCAGCAGCTGACTCCATTACATATGTTTCAATCAGTTGGTCAAAACGATTAAATGGCGTCTTCTACCGCATTCAGATCGCGTCCGCGGGTTTCCGGGGCAAAGAATGTGGTGAAGAAACCAATGCCAGCCATGGCTGCAAAGTATATGGCAATTGGCCACCATGTTTGATAATACTTAAGTAATGCTGAAGCCACTAATGATGCGGTACCACCTGATATGATTCCACCAAGTTCTTTGGCCAGTGCCATTTTAGAATAGCGGTTACGTACGCCAAACAACTCTACCCCATAGGCTGCCTGCACACCGAAAATACCCAGTGAAGCCAGACACATACCAATAACAATAATACTGCCTACAATAAAGGGATCACGGGTTTCCAGAAACATATAGGCCGGAACAGCATACAGCATCAGCAAAAAACAAAACCAGCGGTAGACGATACGGCGACCATAACGATCAGACAACCAGCCAGCAAAAGGTATCACAAAGAAACCCAGTAGCGAAGCAATAAATACCGCCGTAGTGGCAACAGTTTTACTAACCTTCAGAGATTCGACTACATAGCCAATGACAAAACTCTGTGCAAGATAAGATGGGCCATTTTCGCCAATACGCAAGCCCAACATTACAAAAAAGGCTTTATTCCTTGCCCAGAACGAAGTTTTGCTGGACGGAATGTTGACTGGTGATTGGGTAGAAGTAACGGTTTGTGGTTGAGCTTGTAGTTGTTTTAATTCATTTTGTTCCTGTTCGAAAACAGGTGTCTCACGTACATGCCGGCGGATAAGGGTTGCAGCAATAGCAATCAGCGCACTGAGGAGAAATGGAATACGCCAGCCCCAACTAACCACATCTTCATCATCAAGCATTAATACCAGTAGCCATACCGCAGAAGCAATCAGTGTACCACTGTTGGAACCAATGCCGATTATGGACGCAATCAGACCACGTTGTTTTGGCGGTGCATACTCCCCTAGCATAACCGTAGCACCTGAAAGCTCGGCACCGGCACCAAAGCCTTGCACAAAACGTAACACGACCAGAATCAAGGGAGCCCATATACCAATGGTGGCATAGCTGGGAATAAAACCAATCAGGGTGGTGGAAATTCCCATCAGGACAATAGTGGTGACCAGTACAAATTTCCGTCCTTTACGGTCGCCCAGCCGGCCAAAGAAAATGGCACCAATCGGACGGGCTGCAAAGCCAACTGAATAAGTGGCAAAACTAGATAACAAAGCAACTGTAGTGCTTACATTTGGAAAAAATACCTTGCTGAACACTAGACCTGTGGCCAGACCATACAGGGCAAAATCCACATATTCCATGGTGGTTCCAAGCCAGCAGGAAAGTGTTGCCTTAATAAATTCCAGTCGTCCTTCGGGGGTGGCTAAACGTTGTTCAGCTGCGCTCTGCTTATGGCTGTCAACTGACGATTGTAAGTCACTCATTCAAATATCCTATGGTTACAAATTAGGGTAATATTACTTAGAAATAAAAGGGTAAAACAAAATTTCCAGCACAAACTTGCTGCCAAAATAAGCCAGCATCAGACCGAGATAAAACACTATCACCCTCATGGCTGCGTTCTTACCGTACCAGACCTGTATATGATGCCCTACTAGCATAATAAGATTAATTAGCCAAGACTACTCAGCAAATATGGTATTGTGGTTGAATTGTATCAGTTGCCCAAATATCGCTGCGGAAAAGCCATTTTACTGGTCACGGTAATGTTCAGTAATACAAATTCAGCAAGTAAGCTCTGAAACATGTGTTTCGTAATGGACAGCAGCAGTGGTATAAAACACTGCCAGGCACGGGTTTTATGCCTGCGCAAACCATAATGGCGCACCAACATCAGCATGATCGGTAGAGCCGTAATCCCAGACAGTACATAAGCCAACAAAGCTGATATTACCTGTCGCACAAATGCACCACTATGCAAAACATAAGCAGTCTGCTGTCCGAGCATGGCCGATACAATTACAATAACTATCACCGCGACAAGCACCAATGGCATTGCCTGCAACAATAACGGAAACGACCAATCCAATATAGCCATACCACTAGCCACGTAGTCAGATTAGTACAGAAGCAACCCCAATAGCACCTTTTGCAGAAGCATTGGTGGCCAAATTACCAAGATATGTAACAGCAATACCAATAGTAACAAGAACTGCTCTTTATGCACTGAAATAGAACTGAAAACTGGCTATGGCCGAAAGACCAGACGCTGATTGCAAGTCCAGCATAGGCCATTACCAGCACCAAAAGTAGTAAGCTCATGTTTATTCCGCAACAATAGCGCCAAAAATTGGCGCACCTAGTGTAAAATAGGTAATAATTTGTCGCCTCACCTATCAAAAATCTGGATAAAGGAAGCGACAGCCCGCTATTTTATAACCAAATCGCCTTTATTCATACCCATTTGTTATGCTAATTGATAGGAACCGGCGATTTTCAAAAGATACCAACAGGCTACTTACATGTAGTTGGAGAAGGTTTTAATGTTAGATAATCTTTCAGATCGCTTTAGTAAAATCGCCAAAACCCTGCGTGGTCAAGCTCGATTAAGCGAGGATAATATTAAGGATGCCTTGCGTGAAGTACGCATGGCACTACTGGAAGCAGACGTTGCCTTACCGGTTGTAAAAGATTTTATGAGTTCGGTAAAAGAACGTGCTGTTGATCATGAAGTCATTGGCAGCCTCACACCGGGACAGGCTTTTATCGGGGTGGTAAACGATGCGCTAACCGAGCTAATGGGCAAACAAAACAGCAGCCTCAATCTGGCCGCGGTACCACCAGCAGTCATTCTGATGGCCGGTCTACAAGGTGCGGGTAAAACCACCACAGTCGGTAAGTTGGCCCACTTGCTAAAAAACGATCAGAAGAAAAAAGTACTGGTTGTTTCTGCCGACGTATATCGTCCTGCCGCAATTGAACAGTTAAAGCTGCTGGCCCAGCAGGTAGAAGTTGATTTCTTCCCATCCAGTGAAAATGAACAGCCAGTCACCATTGCCAGCAATGCCTTAGACTATGCTAAAAAACATTTTTATGACGTATTGATGGTCGATACAGCCGGCCGTCTGGCGATTGATCAGAAAATGATGGATGAAATCCAGCAGGTTCACGCAGCCGTTAACCCGGTTGAAACGCTGTTTGTGGTTGACGCCATGCAAGGTCAAGATGCGGTGAATACAGCCAAAGCATTTAATGACACATTGCCGCTAACCGGGGTTGTATTGACCAAGATGGATGGTGATGCCCGCGGTGGCGCGGCATTATCCGTACGACATATTACCGGCAAACCAATTAAATTTATCGGTGTTGGTGAAAAAATCAATGGGCTGGAGCCATTCTATCCGGATCGTATGGCTTCGCGTATTTTGGGAATGGGTGATGTATTATCGCTGATTGAAGATGTCCAGAAGGGCATAGACGAAAAGACCGCCCAGCAAATGGCGAAAAAACTGCATAAGGGCAAGGGTTTTGACTTAAATGACTTTAAAGCACAGATTCAGCAAATGCATAAAATGGGCGGTATTGAATCCATTATGTCCAAACTGCCCGGTGAAATGGGTAAAATGGCCACTCAGGTACCGGAAGGTACAGCTGCAAAAGCCATGAATAGGGTTGAAGCAATTATTAATTCGATGACGCCGAAAGAACGTACTCACCCGTTGCTAATTAAGGCCAGCCGCAAACGCCGTATTGCCAATGGAGCTGGTGTGACCGTGCAGGAAGTCAATAAAATGCTCAAACAGTTTGAACAATCGCAAAAAATGATGAAATCCCTTACTAAGGGCAGTATGGGGAAATTACTGCGTATGGCTAACGGCTTGAAAGGTATTTTACCGCAGTAAACTTATCAAACTGCCTGACTAGTTCAGGCAGCTTTTTATTATGATCAATATCTAAACCAATTTAAATGACAACAATTTGAAGTACTATCAAAGAAAGCTTGCTTAACTTTAATTATTGCAACATTGAAAGTGCAGCAACATGACTAATATACTTAATTGCCTCTCATTTGTTAGTAAGCTGCCACTTTGAACATGTGTCACAACTTATTTACATCAATGCAATTTACTAAGATCTCTTTATGCTTATTGAGTAACAAATGCAATAAACTATACGATCAATTTAGTTAGTGTGTCCATAGAAATTTACAGATAGATGCCGTTGTATTAACTGAAAGACTGATATAACAATCATAAACAGCATCTGAATGCCATCAATCAAGACCAGAATAAGCGATTTGGCGGTCTTAATCACACATTGCAAATAATTGCTGTAATTATTGCGAAAAATTTAGCTCCAAGCACCAATGGCCGTCTGTATATTTTTTCTATTTCGATCATACTATTTTAACATTGATATCAGATTGTAAATATGGATAAATTTAATATTTTTACATCTTTAGCCGATACTACCGTTAAACACTTTTATCAACAAGCTTCAAATATTTTCCAGTTATTTAGGCACAAACTACAACCCCATGTAGAATAGTGACAGGATTTATTTTTCTAATTTTATGCATTTTTAATCCAAATAACCTGCACGCGCAAGTATTTATCTTTAGCATCTTTTGGCTACGTCGATTGATTTAGATCTGTTTAATTGGCTTTAACAGTATCAATTTTATCTATAAAATTCTCTACCTAATTTAGTTAAGAACATAGTTTGTGACTCATTAACCCAAATATTAATAAAATTGTTTATAAACCATATCATTGATGACAGCACTCTACCATTATGCAATATTCTACAATAATAAGATATAGGCCAGATTTAATTCCATTCAGTTATCAAAAGAATAGTCATAACTGTAATTTATACCATTTTTATATTATTAAAATAAAAACATATTGAATGATAACTAATATGAATACAAATGTAGGCATTTTAACTAAGGAAAAATTTATTGTTTAGACTGAATAAAGTCCGTTGAAAACCTTTTGTCACTTTATTCTGCCGCCTTAAAACAGGTTTATATTCTTAACCAATTCATCGCCACCATTTGCAGTTAAATACATCAAATCAATTGATTAACAAATTCTCTTCCATATATCGACTGTTTTTTGCACAGCCGATGTGCATTTTTATATAGAATATTAATTTAACGTTCTGAACTTTAACTGAATGTATGCGTTATAATCAGCATCTTATTTTTTGTTTTCTTCTATACCAGAAACCATGTTAAATACCCAATATTCTCCAAGTGAAATTGAAACCCGTTGGTATCAGCAGTGGGAAAAGCGCGGCTACTTCGAGCCATCACTTGATTTAAGTAAACAATCATTTGCCATTCAATTGCCACCACCCAACGTCACCGGCACTCTGCATATGGGCCATGCATTTAATCAGACCATTATGGACGGTCTGACCCGTTATCATCGCATGAAAGGTGAAAATGTCTGTTGGATTCCTGGTTCCGACCATGCCGGTATTGCTACGCAAATCGTAGTAGAGCGACAACTGGCTACAGAAAATATCTCACGTCATGATCTAGGGCGGGAAGCCTTTATCACCAAAATATGGGACTGGAAAAAATTTTCTGGTGGCACCATTACCGAACAGATGCGTCGTGTCGGCTGCTCGGTTGACTGGAAACGCGAATATTTCACTATGGACGAAACGCGTGCGGAAGTGGTTACCGAAGTATTCGTGCGCCTGTTTCAGCAGGGACTGATTTATCGTGGAAAACGGCTGGTAAACTGGGATCCAGTCTTGGGAACGGCCGTCTCTGATCTGGAAGTAGAAAATATTGAAGAAAACGGCCACATGTGGCATATCCGTTATCCTTTGGTAGATGATCCAACTAAGGCACTGACCGTTGCCACAACCCGACCAGAAACATTACTGGGTGACGTAGCCGTAGCGGTTCACCCTGATGATGAGCGTTATGCAACCTTTATTGGCAAACAGCTGATATTGCCTCTATCAGGCCGTACGATCCCAGTGATTGCAGACGAATATGTCGAGAAAGATTTCGGTACCGGCTGCGTTAAAATCACCCCTGCTCACGACTTTAACGATTATGAAGTCGGTAAACGCCATCAAACAGCCTTGGTTAATGTTCTTGCTTTGGATGCCACTATTCTGCCGCAAGCAGAGGTCTTTAATTTTCAGGGCCAGGCCCAACCAGCCATTGCTCTACCAAAACAATACGTCGGCATGGATCGATTTGTAGCCCGTAAGCAAATGGTCGCTGATTTGCAAGAGCAAGGTTTACTGGTGAAGGTGCAAGAGCATAAACTGATGACACCAAAAGGTGACCGTACGGGCAGTGTGATTGAACCAATGCTGACCAACCAATGGTTTGTTGCCATGACTCGTACACCGGACAATAGTATTTATTCCGAACCTGAATCTGAATTTAATGGCAAAACACTAACCGAAAAATGTATTCATGCCGTTGAAAGTGGACAGGTACGCTTTGTTCCAGAAAATTGGGTTAATACCTATAATCAGTGGATGAACAATATTCAGGACTGGTGTATTTCCCGTCAACTATGGTGGGGCCATCAAATTCCGGCTTGGTATGATCAGTCTGGACAGGTATACGTAGCACGTAATGAGGCAGAAGCACAAGTTCAGGCTGGAGCTGATGCAGTTTTAAGCCGTGATGAAGATGTTTTGGACACATGGTTCTCTTCCGCACTGGTCCCATTTTCTACCTTAGGTTGGCCGAAAGACACGGTTGAACTGAAAGCATTTTTGCCTTCACAGGTACTCGTCACCGGCTACGAGATCATTTTTTTCTGGGTAGCGCGCATGATTATGATGACTACTCACTTTACCGGTAAGGTCCCATTCCATGATATTTATATTCATGGCATGGTACGGGATCATGAAGGTAAAAAAATGTCCAAATCCGAGGGCAATGTAATTGATCCAGTAGACCTGATTGACGGCATTGATCTGCAAAATCTGCTGACAAAACGGACAACGGGTCTGCGCCGTCCGGAAAAAGCGCCGCAAGTGATTAAGGACACTGAAAAACTGTTTCCGAATGGTATTCCTGTATTTGGTGCCGATGCATTACGCTTCACCATGGCCAGCTATGCCAGCCTCGGTCGTAGTATCAATTTTGACTTTAAACGTGCCGAAGGCTACCGTAATTTCTGCAATAAACTATGGAATGCTAGCCGCTTTGTGTTGATGAACATTGAAAATCAGGACTGCGGCCAAAACGAAAGCCTGCCATTAGCCTATAGCTTTGTAGATCAATGGTTATTAACCCGCTTGCAACAAATCATTACAGCAGTAACCGAAGCACTTGATACATATCGTTTCGATATGCTGGCACAAACTCTGTATGAATTTATCTGGAACGAATACTGTGACTGGTATGTTGAACTGGCTAAAACCCAATTGCAGCAGGGTAACGAAGCCCAGCAACGTGCTACGCGCCGTACTTTGGTCAGAGTACTAGAAACCGTTCTACGATTATTGCATCCTGTCATGCCATTTATCACTGAGGAATTGTGGCAGACTATAGCGCCATTAGCCAATACCAAGCACACTGATAGTATTATGCTAGCTTCCTGGCCGTTAGCTGACGATAGTCAGCTTTATCCAAAAGCAATTGAGCAGATGACCTATTTGCAGGATATGATTAATAGTGTGCGTAACTTGCGTGGTGAAATGGGCCTGGCCATGAGTGTTAAAGTGCCTTTGTTGATTGAAAGCAGCCTTGATCTGAGTAATTTGCTACCCTATTTACCATTAATGGCTCGTCTGAGCGCAGCTCAGCAAGTTGAGCGCCTACCGGAAAGTGGCGACGCACCGGTTGCCGTTTGTCAGGGTGCGCGACTGATGCTGAAAGTGGAAGTAGACAAGGCAGCAGAACGCATTCGCCTGCAGAAAGAGGCTGAAAAATTGCAGAAGAAAATTGACAAAATTAATGCCAAGCTATCTAAACCCGGTTATACCGAAAAGGCACCGGCACATCTTGTTGAAAAAGATCGTCAGGAACTGGCACTATTAGATGACAAAATGACAAAAATTTCTTTGCAGCTTGAAAAATATCAATAATATATGTTGGCTAGCCGCTAATAGGCGGCTTTTTCATTTTTTTATGGCAAAAAGTAATATTAGGTAAATAAACAATACTCAAATATAAAACAATTAATTAAACCTCTACAATATGTATAAATTAATTAATTCTTGTATATTTTTATATTATTTTTTTATATATTAACTAATTTTTTATATTTTTTTACACAATTTGAACCGGATACATTGATTAAATGGAGAATACTGGTGGTTAATACATCTAGATACTCATCCCTGAACATCGTCCTGATTCAGACTCGTGAAGCATTACTTTCTCATTTCCGCCCTATGCTGAACGATATAGGCATCACTGATCAGCAATGGCGTATTATTCGTTTACTGGCTGAACATGGCATTATGGATTTTCAGGATCTTGCCAAACAGGCATGTATTTTGCGTCCCAGCCTAACTGGAATTTTGACACGTCTGGAAAAACTGAATTATGTGGTGAGACTGAAGCCGTCTAACGATCATCGGCGTGTTTTTCTGAAACTGACCAACGAGGGGGAACGTCTATATGAAAACCTTTGTATTGCTGTAGACGCTCGCTACAAAACACTGGAACAGCGTTTTACACACGAAAAACTACAACAACTTGGTAATCTACTGAAAGAATTTACGGATATTGCTATTGATAATAACGAAGAATAAAATTAACTAATGAATCAAATCGCCATCAATGCTCTTTGCTTATATCATCATGCTAGAGTAAAAGTTGCGACTGATATGCATGTCATTACCACTGATTGAGAAGCCAGTCGAAATGGTATAACCGTGACCGCCCCTTACTTCAATGACGGATACGCCACCAATCTTGCTATTTTATAGCAATCAGAATGCATGTATTTAGCTCATTTTGTGGCGCAACTGGTATTTATGCGAAATGTTCTGGCCTATTCACAGGGTGAAATAGCGGAACATTTTGCTAATATCACCCCGATTAGTGCAGCAAAATCCCTTTTGCTAAATAATGATAAAGTCAGCGCAAGCGCAACTAGATGGCGCTTTGGCATATTTGAACTAGCAGATTATTGCATCTGTCTAATTATATAATAATAAAAGATATATTTAGCTTTTTATTAATCAAAGAAGTAACGATATCAAAATATTTTATTCCCATGAATGAGTAAAATTACAAATAAAAGATACTTATAGATATACACCAAAAACAAAGCAAAATATTTTTATAAGTGTGAAAAATTTATATTTTTTATTGACTAAATTACTGTTAAGTAACGTACTCATTTCCCCGATTTTAGCTAATGATTTACACTCAGCAACAGCATTAGATATTAACAAAGAGTCATAATTTAGCATATTAAATTGAAAAAATAGCCCTTTCTGAGATTAGTATCATTCAAGCTACAATTAAAACTTGGTTCGAATTTTACCATCTAGATATGCCAAAATTTTATATTGAAAATATTAATTCTTGGCAATTTAATAAAAATTACAATGGAATTTATACTAGGAAGTTTAAACCTGCCATTGATGATGTTTATTTTCCCCAAATGTTTGGTTATTCACCTAGTAAATAAAAATATATCGAATTTTTGCCTATGTCTAAAAAGGAAGATAAATATCTTTTTTATGGTAATGAAGATTGCCAAGAAATCTATATAGTAAAGAGAATAAATCAAACCAAAAGAGTCATATTTAGGTTTAACACTACGCAATTTTTAGAAACCATATTTTGACAAGATGAAAATAATTTTATTGCTGTTGGGCATGTAGAACCTTCTAGCTATTTTATCGATACATTTAGTCCAGATGACAAAGTTGTAAAGAATTATTTTTACGCCAAATCTGAAGATTTTAAAATAGGTTATTTTCTTAAAAACCTTAGATCTAGAGGTGCTCATAGTATAGGAGATTAATTAATTTTGATGAAAAATCGCTTTTAATAACTTTATAAGTTCTTTTATAACTATCGCCTAAAATAGTACAACATAAAAGTAGCAAATTCTCTTGATTAACCCACATAGGATTTAAACATCAAATCAATAATATCATATCAATTCGTAGCTATTTTATAAGAAGCCGAAGTTGGTATGCTCATTAAACATTTGCAGTAAATCTGGTATGGGGAATGCAACTTTGTATCAATGGCGTGATCAATACGCTGATATGAAAACCTCAGATAGCAAACGCTTAAAGCAATGGGAAGCTTTAAAACCGCAAGCTTAAACAGATGTTGGCAGAACTGAGTTTAAAACCCAGCTTCTATAGCGGTACTCAGTGCGATCACGGATAGGTATGGACGCAGGGGCTTTTGCAAATGTTTTAAACGCATCAGCCAGCGCGGCTATAAATGCTACCATAAACGGATTTAGCAGGTGTATTGTCGATTAAAGCTTAATCTAAGGGTAAAGCGTAAACAACGTATTGCTCAGCGAAGCCCAGAAAAACCATTGGTTCCGAATAAACAGGTGAATACAGATAATGGCTTTAATGCGTGACAGCCATCGCCACCAACGGCGATTTAGAACTGTCAATATCATTGATGACTTTAATCATGAGGCGTTAGGTTTGGATATGGTGGTCAGGTTACCGGCTGATAGGATAAGCCGTAATCTAGATAAACTGGCTGAATATCATGCTTATTCACTTAAAATACGCGTGGAAAATGGAGCGGAATTTACCGCAAATACGTTCACTTATTGGGCAAAATCACATAGTATCACCCTAGATAATATTCAACCAGGCAGCCCATAGCAAAACGGGTATATTGAACCATTTAATTGTACTTATCGCATAGAGGTACTGGATTTATATCTATTTAATAACCTTAATAACCTAGGTAAGAAATAGAAATAACCGAAGAATGGCTAAGCATTTATACCATCGAAAGAGCTTATCAAGCATCAAATAATATGACGCCGATTGAGTATAAAACACGAAAACAAGCAACGTGATTTTCTACGTCAGTTTTGTGCTAACTATGGGGTATTTACACTTTGTTGTAATTGAAAAAATGAAAATCTCTTTGTTTTATTAACTTCACTAATCATTCTACATACAAGATTTTTAGACAAATTAAAAAGAAAATATTTAGGAGATAAGTTTTTGGGAGAAAAAAAGCAGGAGGTAATATTTCTAAGAAAGCTCAATATTGGAATGATGACATCGAGATTAATGCCTATAGTTTATCGATTGATTGCTGAACACAAAATAGATATATCATCATTATGACTAAATATCTCGAATTTAACTATTATGGTAATGAAATAAGGTTGGAAACCACCATCTGTGCAACAATTAAAAATTGATAAAATCGCTACTTAGCGTTTTATGTATTGCAATTACCAATGACATAACAATTTTATCATTTTTTTAAGTTATAGCCTAAACCATATAGGAGATAATGCCTCATCAGAATTGTATGACCAATTAAGAAACAGCATTGACAAAATTGACGCTAATACCACCCCGTTATCTAAATAAGCAATAGACAACCGCGACATGGGTAGTCATTGCATTTTTATGTTGCTATTGATTATAGCAACATTCCTACACCTGATGATCAGCAAGCATGATTGGATTTTCAACGACACTGTGTACAAATCGCAATATTAAACGCTGTAGTTGAAATGATCGGATAATTCATCCTTTACGGCTTAAAGTCAGCATTTTGTTCGGTTATTACCTTATTAATAATAGAAAAAGGACTATCTGATTAGGTATAGTCCTTTATATTTTGATTTCATTTTATTTAATAATCTGTATCAATTCACCCTTAGCATAACGATTAGCCATTTTTTCCAAAGAGATCGGCTTAATTTTATCAGCTTGGCCGTCTGCACCAAAAGCCATGTAACGATCTATACAGATTTGTTTCATTGCCTTGATGGTTTCGGTAAAATATTTACGTGGATCAAATTCAGCAGGATGATTAGCTAGAAAGCGGCGTATGGCACCAGTACTGGCCAGACGCAGGTCTGTATCAATATTCACTTTACGCACCCCGTACTTGATACCTTGTACGATTTCTTCAACCGGTACACCATAGGTTTCAGGAATTTCACCACCATACTCATTAATGACCTGTAACCATTCCTGTGGCACCGAACTGGAACCATGCATCACCAAATGTGTGTTGGGCAAGCGTTCGTGAATCTCGCGGATACGGTCAATACGCAGCACATCACCAGTCGGTTTACGAGTAAATTTATAGGCGCCATGACTGGTGCCGATGGCAATAGCCAATGCATCTACACTCGTGTCCTGCACAAAACGAACGGCTTCATCCACGCTGGTCAGCATCTGATCATGACTGAGCTTACCGGTAGCACCGACACCATCCTCCTCTCCAGCCTCACCTGTTTCCAAATTACCAAGGCAGCCAATTTCTCCCTCAACAGAAACGCCACAAGCATGCGCCATATACACCGTTGTGCGAGTCACATCGACATTATATTCATAGGTGGATGGCGTTTTGGCATCACTCAACAGTGATCCATCCATCATTACGGAAGAAAAACCAAGTTGGATCGAACGCTGACACACTTCTGGCGATGCGCCATGATCCTGATGCATCACGACTGGAATATGCGGAAATTCCTCAATGGCGGCCAGAATAAGATGACGTAAAAAAGGGGCACCGGCATATTTACGCGCGCCTGCACTGGCCTGCACAATAACTGGAGCATTAACTTCATCTGCTGCTTCCATAATTGCGCGCATTTGTTCCAGATTATTAACATTAAACGCCGGTAAACCATAGCTATTTTCAGCAGCATGGTCGAGCAGTTGGCGCATAGAAACTAAAGCCATGAGATTCTCCGAGAATAAAGATTAATTGAGGCAAGAATGGATATAATTATAATCGATATTGTTGCTAAGCTAAATCGTAATTGTCTACATAAATACTGCCTGTTGACATACCTATTCAGCGAAATAAACTATCCTTTCAGGCAAGATTGTCAGTGGTAGCTTATCGCCAACATTAATCGTTTGCCTAAGTGGCAACCACCAGCGTAATTGCCCATATTGCGGGTGCAGTAGCGTTACATCATAATTTCTGGCCGTCAGATGCAGCGCACAAACCTGTACTTGCGTCCCACGTTTGTAATCAAATTGCATGGCCATCTGTGGAATATAAAATTTATCGGTAACATTATCACAGCCCAACAGTCTGGCTGCTCGGGCATTTACTGGACGCGCCAGCAATTGAGCCACGGTCCCCTGCTGCAACCATTTTCCCTGATGCAGCAAATAAATCCTTTCGGCCATAGCAAACGCTTCCTGCGGACTATGCGTGACCAGGACTGCCGGACAGTTCTGCTGCCGAATTAAACGCAAGGTTAGCTGCTGCAAACTGCCACGCAAAGTTGTATCCAATGCTGAAAACGGTTCGTCCAATAACAGTCCCCGAGGTTGCAGAATCAGCGCTCGTGCCAGGGCTACCCGCTGTCGTTCACCACCAGATAAAACTTGAATGCGCTGCTGTGAAGCCTCCCCCAATCCGATTTCAGCCAGTAGAGCACATGCCTGCTGACGGGCACTGTTTTTACTAATGCCCCGCATACGTAAGCCAAAAGCAACATTCTGCCAGACATTTAGATGTGGCAACAACGCATAATCTTGAAACATCAGACTCATACGGCGTTGCTCAGGCGGCAATGCAGTTATCTCATGTTCATCAATCCACACAGACCCCAGATCTGGGTGAACCAACCCTACAGCGATATTCAGCAAAGTAGATTTACCACTACCACTTTCGCCCAATACAGCAATCAGCTCACCATTATTAACATCCAGACTCAGATCATCGGCTACCTGCTTGTTTGCAAATCGTTTATGAATGTGCCGCCAGCTTAACATAGCGTTTTTTCCTTTCTGGCTGTACACCATTCCAATAAGCTAAAAATAAGCGTTGCCATCAACATCAAAACCAGTGTCAGCACCATTGCCCGATCATAATTATCTCGTCCGGCAATACCCAAATAGCGATAAATTAAGGTTGTCAGTGTCTGCCATTCCGGTCGGGATAAAAACAGCGTAGCCGCAAACTCGCCCACACAAGTGGCAGCTGCAAGAGCCAACCCGCGTTGTAGTGCCGGTCGCAATAAGGGCAGCGTCACAAACAGCAACACCTGCCAGCCATTTGCTCCCAGCGTGCGGGCTACCTGTGCATATTGGGGTGGCAAACTGTCCCAAGCTGACAGAACATCCTTAGTTATAAACGGATAGGCCAGCAATGCATAGGTCACAATCAGCATACTTAACGAAGCCGTATAGTCTGGATAGCATAGCAATAAACCAAATGAGATACAGACCGGAGACACCATAAAAGGTAAAAAAGTGATACTGCGCACCCACGTTAAACGATGAGCTAAAGCAGCATGACAAAATCCCAGCACCAATGCCACAACCATTGCCAGCAACGTAAAACGCAATGTATTCACCAAAGCCTGCCATGTCTCTTCATCCAATACTACCTGCCACGAACTTCCGGCCAACACTGCGCGCCAACCAACAGCCAATATGGGTAAGGCACAACACAAAAAGAGTAACAGCAAAGCCAGCAGTAAACCCACTTTCTGACTAGTTGTTGGCTTTTGTGGCGGCAACATCTGAACCATAGCTTTCTGCATGGTTCGTTTACTCAACCACGCATATAATAAACCAGCTATCAAAGTAACAGCCAAAGCCAAGAGCACCAACACTCCTGCCTGTGCCATATCTAGCTCATAGGCAATCAACTGATAGATTTGCACTTCCAGAGTACCATATTGTTCCCCACCCAGTAGTAACGCTAATCCAAAACCAGAAAAACAATATAAAAAGACCAGACAGATGGCTCCAGCCAGCCAAGGCATCATCTGTGGCCACTCTACCTGTATAAACCGCCGCCAGACACCTGCTCCCAAAGTTTGAGCGGCATATAAACGGGTTGCCGGCACCTGACACAAGCCCTGATAAGCCGCACGCACCATTACCGGCAAATTGAAAAATACATTGCCATACAATAATAAATAAGGAGTTTCATCCCAGCCGCGCCAGAGCAGCCCTTGAGCACCGAACAGAGCTAATATTCCCATCGCCGCCACCAGTGTTGGCATCACAAATGGCAGCATTAGTAACCGCAAAACCCATTCTCGTCCACGAAACTGCAAGCGCGTAATTGCCCAGGCAACCGGCACCCCGAGTAACAAAGTCAGCACACTGCTGATACCGGCTTGCAACGTGGTCCAACCAAACAACCGGCGCATAAAATCATCCTGCCAGACCAGACGAAAACTTTCCACATCCGCTTGCAGTAACATAGTCCACATTGGCAGCAATACCACCAACAACAGAAAACCCAAAGGCAGCAATACTGCCGACATGGCTAACAGGCTTGTACCAACATAGCCTGGATTCAGCCACTTACCGTTGTGTTTCATCAGTAACAGTTCATATTCAATAATACATTCACACAATAAAACAGGGCTGAAAGGCCCTGTTTTACCCTAATTTTCGGTTATCGCTGTACCACGCGTACCCACTGGCTAACCCAATTTTGCTGTTTTGCAGCAATCACCGCCGGATTAGGCTGATTGGCAAGCTGAGGTACGGTAACTTGCCTCAAATATTCGGACAAGGGAAACGTTTTTACCGCCGGATATACCCACATAGAAGTCTGAATCTCTTGCTGTACTTTATCGCTCTGCAAGTACTGCACCAGCTTGGTCGCCAGCACCGGTTGTCTGGCCTTATTCAAAACGGCCGCACCTTCCACTTGACGGAAAACAGCTCCTTTAAAACGTAAATCCCCTGACGGTGGTGTTTTATATTTACCCTTGCTGTAATAAACTTCTGCGGCTGGGCTGGTAGAATAACTCACCACCATCGGTCGGCTGCCACCATTAAGGGTAAAATCCGTATAGTAAGCTTCGCTCCAGCCTTTGGTAATTTTCACACCGTTCTGGCGCATTTTTTTCCACCATTGAAACGTTGCCTCCTCACCAATACCACCGATATTCGCTAGCAAAAAACCCAAACCAACACTGGAAGTAGCCGGACTGGGCATCACCAACAAATCGCGATAGGCTGGATTGGCCAGATCATCAAGCGATCTTGGCAGTGCCTTACCATGTTTCTGGAACCATGCCTTATCATAATTAATGGTGATATAGCCATAGTCAATTGCGACAGCGTCAGGTAAGGTGACATTGACTGGGCGGCTGGGTGGCTGATTAGTGGCAAAAAGATTAAATCTTTTCCCCTTCATTATATTGACATTATCTACACCATATACTGCATCAGCAATCGGATTGCCACGGGTTAAAATCAGCTTATTAATCATTTCATTACCACTGCCAACCTTAACCACTACCACTTTGGCATTATTTTGTCGTTCAAACTGAGCAATCGACTCCTTCGATACAGAAAAGGCATTATGCACCGCTAAGCGCACCTCGGTTTGCGCCTGTACTACCAAGGACAACAACAGACACATTATCCCCGTTAACCACTTACCAGTCTTCATGCCAACCTCCGTTTTTACTGAACATATTTCTTTTAACCAATCATACCTGTTTTATATACCAATGTTGAAAATATGATTACTTCTTACATTTCAACAACACAATAAATATTAAAAATTACTGAAATCACATTGAGCAACAAATTCAGCTAAGCCGTCAAATATTTTGTACAAACCTAACGTTATTCTTACAACCTACTGCTGCACAACAAACAAATTGATGGATCACAATGTCAGTCCTACTTCATGTTAAGATTGTCTCTTTGTCCTCAGAAAGCATAACCCAGAGCTATTTTCTGTATGCCCAACACAGCCTGAATCAATACTCAGCTGCATCTGACTATGGCAATACGTCTTAATTCAATCCTATCAACAATGACTACACACTACTGGTTATTTGATTTAGATAACACCTTGCATGATGCCGACGCGGGCATTTTTGCTATTATCAATCACCACATGACCACATATCTGGCTACAAAACTAAACTTACCGCTCAATAAAGCTTCCGCACTACGACAACAATATTGGCAACAATACGGAGCCACTTTGGCTGGGCTTAGATTGCATCACCCGCAAATCAATCCACAAGAGTTTTTGCTTGCCAGTCACCCGCTACAAATCATCCTGCCACAGCTCAAACCAATGCCAGGTTTGCATCAGGCCTTGCTGCAATTACCCGGTGAAAAAATTATATTTTCTAATGGGCCAAAGCATTATGTGCAGGCACTAACAGAAGAGATGCATGTGCAAAACCATTTTCAGCGATTGATTGGTATTGATCAGAACAACTTCCTCTATAAACCCAATCCACAGGCTTATTTAACCGTCTGCAAACAACTTTCAATTCATCCCAGCCAGTGCATCATGGTGGATGACAGTCTGGCTAATCTGGGTACAGCCAGAACGTTGGGCATGCGGACTATTTGGTATGGCAAACATACTTATCCACAGACCCAGACAGATGCAATCGCAGCTAATATGTCGACACTGGTACAAATAGCCCCAGTAATCTTGCAAACAGCTATACGCCACCGTGTAAATTCACTACAATAAAATATACAACATTAACAAAAAGGGTAACACTATGCGCGTAGGAATATTTCTGATCTGTAGTTTACTGGTTATTACTGGTTGTACATGGGAAACCTATCAGGATAGCACTGGGCAAACCAAACTGCGACAAAAATATGAACCCGGCACCCGAGTGGTTTATCAGGATGGAACCTATTCAAATAATATGCGTTACAACAGCATGCGTCCGGAACCGCACGCCATGAAACCCACCGTTGGCGATGTCAATGAAAAATTACCTGCCAATACCCGATGGGAAAGCACTAATACTCTCAGCGAGTAAAGATCTATCCATCCACTGCGCTCAGGTTGCCGAAATCAACAATCATCCAAGGCAACCTGTCTTAATATCTTATGCAAGCTGATCTTATGTCAACATCACAACTTAATATCATCATCCTCGCCGCCGGCAAAGGCACGCGTATGTATTCCAGCCTGCCCAAAGTACTGCATGAAATTGGCGGAATGAGCATGCTGGAAAGAGTAATACATACCGCTCAAGGCCTCAACCCAGATAGCATCAGCGTCGTTATCGGTCACGGTAAGGATACCGTACGCCAACGAATTCATGCTGAAGTCAACTGGGTAGAACAGACTGAGCAACTGGGTACTGGTCATGCCGTGAAAATGGCACTACCGCATCTATCCGCACAAGGAAGAACACTGGTACTGTACGGCGATGTACCGCTCATTGATCAGCAAACATTGCGGGATTTACTAAACGTAGCGGGCAACGACATCGGCTTACTGACCGATGTACTCGACAACCCAACCGGTTACGGACGCATTATCCGCAATCAGGGACAAGTCGTGGCCATTGTTGAAGAAAAAGACGCCACCAGCACAGAAAAACTGATTAACGAAACCAATACCGGAATATTCGTCTTACCTAACCATAAACTGGCACAATGGCTCAATGCCTTACAAAATCACAACGCCCAGCAGGAATATTACCTCACTGATGTTATTGCACTGGCACAAGTAGATCACATTCCCGTCCACCCCCTGCAAGTACGCGCATCCTATCTTGCTGCCGGTGTCAATAACAAAAATCAACTAGCTCAGCTAGAACGCATATTGCAACAGCAGCAGGCGGCAGCATTATTGCAAGCTGGTGTAACCTTGCGTGATCCAGCACGATTTGATTTACGCGGTCAAATCAAGCACGGACAAGACGTCAGTATCGACATCAACGTCGTACTGGAAGGACAGATTCAACTTGGTGATAACGTCAGCATCGGTGCTAACTGCATTATCAAAAATAGCGTTATCGGCTCCGGCACGACCATTCTGCCCAACTCTCATCTGGATAATTGTACCATCGGCTGTAACGCCCAAGTCGGCCCGTTTGCCCGTCTACGCCCGCAAGCACAGCTTGGTGACGACGTCCATATTGGCAACTTTGTCGAAGTTAAAAACAGCACCATTGGAACAGGCAGCAAAGCCAACCACCTCACCTATCTGGGCGACGCATGCATTGGTGAACACAGCAACATCGGTGCTGGTACCATCACCTGCAATTATGACGGTATCAACAAATACCGCACCGTAATTGGCAACGAAGTATTGGTCGGTTCTGGAAACATGCTCGTTGCGCCTATAAGCATTGGCGACAGAGCAACAACAGGCGCTGGCAGCACCATCACCCGTAATTGTCCGCCCGACCAACTGACTATTGCGCGCAGCCGGCAGAAGACCATTACAGAGTGGGTACGCCCCGAAAAAAATGATAACAACTAATAACCACTAACGGCCGCCTTCTGATATATCCTCATCGAAATGGCGGCCTTAAAAAAAGTAATCTTTAGCTACAGTGAACCAGTTTCATCAGCTTGCCAACAAATCTGTTCATCAGAAAAAAATTCCCAGCATAACTTGCAACATTATTTATCCAACATCAATTGGTTAAACACAAAATATAATCAATGCACATCAGACTTTTGCCCTTGAACTATTAAAATTAAATTAGATAGCGCTAACTCTGGTTCATTTTCTGGCCTAATCATACTGCAATCATGCCTACTAGCCGTGTCGATGAGCTTAAACTCATATAAGATTTTAGTTTTACACTACCAATACATACAAAGAAATCGAACCAAGAAGTCTTTAATTTAATTCTTAATAAGATTCTTGGAACTGTAAAAGAAGCAGGGGCGTACATGAAATTGATAACATCATGAAATTTGATAAAAATTTCGATTATGATTCGAAACTGTTTAATTCAGAAGAGGCTATATATCATTATCAATATTTTTTGGATATTCTTGCCGTAGAAAATATTGATTTGGAAAATCAAACTGTAACTATCCCCTAAAATAGTACAACATAAAAGTAGCAAATTCTCTTGATTAACCCACAAAGGATTTAAACATCAAATCAATAATATCATATCAATTCGTAGCTATTTTATAAGAAGCCGAAGTTGGTATGCTCATTAAACATTTGCAGTAAATCTGGTATGGGGAATGCAACTTTGTATCAATGGCGTGATCAATACGCTGATATGAAAACCTCAGATAGCAAACGCTTAAAGCAATGGGAAGCTTGAAAACCGCAAGCTTAAGCAGATGTTGGCTGAACTGAGTTTAAAAGCTCAGCTTCAGGAGGTAATCATAACAAAGTTTTGGTACCCACTCAGGCAGGTAAAGCTTGGGTGGTACAACTACAAGAAAGCCATTGTGTTACGATTGCCATCAGCTGCGCTATTGTTGGTAGGCACTAGGGCTTAAGCCGCTATGCTGATCATGATCAACTTAAGTTAGCGGATGATAAGGTGATGACGTCGATACTCAGTGCGATCACCGATAAGCATTGACGCTGGGGTTTGCCTAATTGTTTTAATCACATTAATGTGAATTAAAGCTTAATCTCAGGGTAAAGCGTAAACAACGTAGGCTCCGCGAAGCCCAGAAAAATGATTGGTACCGAGTAAGCGAGGTGAATGCTGGGCAATGGATTTGATGCGTGACAACCGTCGCCATCAACCCCGGTTTAGAACTTTCAATGTCATCGATGACTTTAATCGTGAGGCGTTAGGCATTGATATGGCGGTCAGTGTGCCGGCTGGCAGGATGAGCCGTTATCTGGATAAACTGGCTGAAATCATGCTTATCCACTCAAAATACGCGTGGATAATGAAGCGAAATGTACTGGAAATATGTTCACTTATTGGGCAAAGTCATATGGTATCACCCTAGATGATATTCAACTAGGTAGCCGATAGCAAAACGGTGATATTGAACAATTTAATCGTACCGAAGTATTAGCTTATATCTATTTAATAACCTAGGTAAGAAATCAAAGTAACCAAAGAATGGCTAAGCATTTATACCACCGAAAGAGTTCATGTAGTATTAAATAATATGCCGCTAATTGAATATCAAACCCTAAAACAAGCGGTATTACTTTCTGCTTGAATCTTGTACTAAGTTTGGGATATCTACCAGTTAATGTCTTTGGTTGAAAGTTATGATCTCTAATTTCTCATCCATAATTAAATATCAGGTTGTTTGATTGAGTGAGAGTATACGTCCAAAATTTTTAACGTTTTGATATACAGGTTAAAACCATCGGAAAAATTGAAGAAAATTTATTGAATTGGTAAGCTTTTGTGTCTGAATGGGGGTTCACTAGGTAAATCTTATAAGCAGCCATGGTAGGCGAGTATAGATGTCAATAGAATGATTCCTAGATGTGATGAAGCGTGTTCAAAATTTACCCCGAAAAGCATTGAAAATGAGTTGATCTAACCTCAAATGTATACCCCGACTTAAATGAGATTTCCAAACCACACAAGGAGATCTCTTTATGAAAACACGATTCATCGAAGAACAAATCATAAAAGTATTTAAGCGCCATGAAGCTGGCGCTAAGGTGGATAAGCTATGGCGGGACTTGAGCATTTCAACGGGTAGATTTTAAACTGGTGTAATAAATGTACAGGGCTCGAGGTGAATGAGGTCATATGATTAAAACAGCTCGAATTAGAAAATAGCAAGTTGAAAAAACTTTTGCAGAAAGAATGTCGGAAGTTGAAGCTATAAAGGATGTTTTATTAAACACGTGGTGATTGGCACCAAGCGTTGATGCAGTGCATCACATTTAATTGATAAGTTTAAATTGTGTGAACGCGCAGTATGCTGGTAATTTAATTTGAGTCGAAATGGCTATCGTTTTAAACCCAAAGTCAAATGACAGACTAGGAAGCGATTTAACAGAGTTTGCTAATCTGTATTTAAGTATGGTGATTTAATGCTACTCAACATTTTAAAATTAGAGAGATTTTTGCAAAATAAAAGCAAACTAATCAGTTGTATAATGAAAAAATTTGCAATTAAGAACATAAATGAGAGATAAAATTTATCGTTAGAGCGTGCTACTATTGATGTTTAAATGGTAAGTTCCGAAATGAATATCTAAATCAGCATGGGTTTAGGTATTTAGTTAAAGTGCGCTATAAGATTGATAAATGGTGTAACACTATTTATGTGTTTAACCTTATCGTACATTCAATTGATTGTCATCGGTTGAATATGCTAAACAAATAGCTTAGTATTATCAGTCTCATTTAAGCAGTGGTACTGTTATTGGGGGAAGGTAATGATGTGTCATGTAAGTATTTTCATTTCATAATACAGCTTTTATTTAAGACGTCATTCCAATTAGAAGCCATTTTAATGGTTACGATACGTATATTTTAAAATATATGCCTAACAATTAACCATATTCAACAATAACTGAGTTAGTATATGAATGCAAAGCAAAAGGGAATGGTTGATCAACTGAATGCTTTATTAAGCAACATAACTTTTGTTGCACAGAAAGTTGATTATTTAAGCTATCAATGTATAACTATCCCAAAAAATATTTCTGCTTATGATGCTTATAGAATGATGACTTGCAATCAGCCACAATGGATAGAGCTATTGTTTCGAATTCGAGATTTTTTAGGAAAAATGGTTGGAATCAGACCGATTAAAGGGTTCAATAAGCTAGGCGAAAATGAACCAGATATTGGACAAAAAGTGCATTTTTTTTCAGTTGCTGAGAAAAAAAGGGATACTTTAACATTGGTTGTAAGAGATTTTCATTTAGATGTTTGTGTCCATATCCGTCTGGTTGATGATAGTAAAACTCAAAATAAGTTATATTTAATTACGTCCGTAAAAAATCATCATTTTGTGGGGAAATTGTATATGATGCCTGTTTCCGTATTGCATCCCTATATTGTAAGAAAGTTATTTAAAAATATTAATGTTAAATAAATGTATAGACTGTAAGTAAGTTTGTTACTTTGGGCTTGTTTTAAATCAGGCTATGGTGTCAGTTATATTAACCTTATAAGCGATATTTGCTTGTGGTGATGGTATCTGCAATAGTATGAATGTGGATAATTTATCGGTATACCCAATAAATTATATGCAAACGGCATTGTGCATATTATCTAGTCTTGATGGTTTGTTGCGCCCGCTGAATTAAATTTAGCCATATCGTCTAAATATGAATGTCTTTTTGCAAAACCCTAAAGGTATTAAGCTGTATCGCTTCTGGTGTGAAACGTGGACAAATTATCGCAATCGAACTGATATCAAGACTATTATCTATTTGGCATTTTCTGGTTATTTCAAAGTTGTTGCCTGTGAAAACTTAAAGCTTGCGGAATCAAATCAGTATGTTTGTGGCTAGGCTACTCTAATTTATATAATTTTTTTTAGGGAGTAAGGTAAACTTAACGCTAAAAAGGAAAAAATAATGAATCAACAACAACGCATACGACGCTCTTTTCGTGCTGATTTCCACAGACAAATGGTTAAACTGTATCAGCAGGGAAAATCGCGCAGTGAGTTGGTCAGGCAATACGATTTGACACCTTCCACTTTAGACCGCTGGATAAATCAATCTAGTAAAAGCGGTTCTTTTAAGACCAAAGATAATCGCACGCTAGAAGAAAATGAACTGATTGCTTGACCAAAAGAGCTTAAGCAGCTGCGGCTGGAACACGATATCCTAAAGCAGGCTGCACTGATCATGGCACGAAAATCAAAATCCTGAAAGCAAACCAACATTGTTATGTAGTGGCGGCGTGAGGTCGCTGCTTAGGGATTGCCAGACAATACGCCTATTATCGGTGCCAAGGCACTAAACCGAAATGGTTGTTCATGACGCCGATACAATAGTGACTATTGTTAAACACAGCGATCAATCTTATGAAAGCAGACGCATTGGTCTGACAACCAGCAGGTATCAATGTTTCTGGTCGTGACATTGGCGGGTAATGAGGTGGCGTTGATATCAAAGTATACGCTTAAACCATATCGAGGGCATCAGACGGCACGCAATAGTGCAGCAACAGCTAAACATATACAACGCCAGTTTGATGTAGGCGCCAAATAGCAGATTATCGTGGCAGATTTTAAGCTATATTCGTGCTAACCATTGCTGCAATTATTTATGTGTACTACTTATCTATCTAGGCGATTATAGTATTGGACAACATAAAATAGCCGATTGTGTGATGTCTGCGTTAAGTCAGATTAAGCAACCACTGTCATCATTCCCCATCTGTTTCATCCAGATAGAGCAAAGGCGTTTGCTAAACAGTTGCTTGGTAAGCAAGTGTATTAATACATTTAATATTCAGTGTTGGCTAAGTAAAAGGGATGTGCGTGTGACAATGCAGTGGCAGAAGCAACATTTAAAGATATTAAAAATGAGTTGGTTAAGGGGAAAAGTTGATGATAATCGGAGAATAACAGTAAGCGTTTTCAACTAATGTTTATTGGTATGATCATCAACGGTGACATTCATTGTTAGGCTATTTTTCTGCGGTAGAATTTAGCAAACGGCTACCCCTTAGTTTTATTGTTTGAATATATGTTGCTATGTCATTTGGCCAAAAAGACGGAAATGATATGAACGCGAATGCATATACGAAAAAACACTGGGACTAATGATTTGTTTTATCATTCCAAATAAACTTGAATTGGCTAAAATGCTGCATAAATCCACAATGGATGGATATCAGTTTCTGGCGAATGAATAAAATGTACACGAACAGTTTTTAAACGTTAGGTAGAACCGGCTCAGCAACATTAGCTTGGTAACATCAATTAGACCTAGTTTTCTGTGCTATGACAAAAGTAAGCAATCGACTTATAAAAATACCGAAGATGTTATAAAATTAGGTACAATCGCTGCTTTATCATAGCAGAGGTCTAATATGTCAGAATCTATACAGATTTGTCCACAATGCTCTAGTGAGCAAAATTATTTCGATGGCACTTTTACTGTTTGTTTGGAATGTGGGCATGAGTGGGATGCGGCCAACGTTAGCAATGAAGACGCACTGGAAGTAAAGGACAGCAACGGTAATTTATTGGTCAATGGCGATGATGTTATCCTGATTAAAGACCTTAAGCTTAAAGGCAGTAGCACTGTATTAAAAAAAGGGGCTAAAGCTAAGGGCATCCGTTTGGTCGAAGGTGA
The DNA here is from genome assembly GCA_024103515.1 of Snodgrassella sp. Lineage (GTDB taxonomy): Bacteria > Pseudomonadota > Gammaproteobacteria > Burkholderiales > Neisseriaceae > Snodgrassella. The sequence continues at coordinate 29,781 of JAGGIK010000017.1, forward strand.
CCATGAAATTGATTGTAAGGTGGATGGGATGAAAATAATGCTTAAAGCGTGTTTTGTTAAAAAAGCCTGAACAAATATTTTAGCTCGCTAGCGGCCAACCAAAAACCTGTGTGTGTTTGCCAGTGTACAACGAGCAGACACACACAGGTTTTGTATTTTTGCCTATGAATAAAAATAATTCCCAATATGGACAGCTGAAATTTATTGAACGCCAGAAGACAGGCTGGGATCAACTACCGCTAAGATGCGGTTTTCCAGTTTTTCTGCCTGTATTTTCTGCATAATCACATTTGCCAATTCGGCTCGATGGATACAGCCGTGTACTTCCTGCTGATAAAAACATTCTGCTTTACCGGTCATATCCCCATTAATCAAACCACCGGGACGTAATATAGCGTAATTCAGTGTGCTGGTTTGTAGCCATACTTCGGCCAGAGATTTCTCCCGTAGTGAGTGGCCAAATGCCTGTTTTGCCCGCTCAGACATTGTGCCCCATGAATCGCCGCACCCCAGTGATGTTACCAGTAGCATTTGCCCAATACCACATTGTTCTGCCGTATCTATAATCAGACGCTGTGCCTCATAATGTGCTCCGGCAGAACCGCCTAAGGTAGAGACAATCACGGTATCGGTACCAGCAAGCTCGCACACTTCCTTAACCTTAGCTGCGTCCATGGCATCACCAACCACAGTTTCAACGCCCTGCTGATTTAACTGCTGAGCAAATTCAGCATTACGTACCAATGCCACGCAACGCCACTGGTCAGGTTGCTGTACTGACAGCTGCAATACCTGAAAGCCTGTGCCCAATTTCGGGCTTACACCGAACAGCAATATCGTTCTCATCATATTCACCTTATGCTGGTTTGAAACGTTGAGCCAGGCTTCTGAATTTATTTAACTGCTCAGCTTTTAATTGACGCTGTTCATCCCGACCCACAAAAATTTTAAACATTGCTTCGCCGTGCTTGTTCAGGAAAATAATCGAAGCAGTGGCCATATGCATAAAATTACGTTCTACAAAAGCGATATATTGGCAATTTTCGGCACGAATATGACCACCAAATCCTTCTTTATGGCGCAGGTTAAAATAACCGGCACTATGTTTACCTTCAGGCAGTTCACCGGAAAATTCCGCAATAATATCTGCAGTATGCACCAAAAAAGTAATTTTCCCCCAATTTGCAACTTCATGCCAAACTGTATCAAACTGGCTGCCATCTGTCATGATGGCGTCAGGAATGGCTGCAATTACTTCGATCATTGTAGTCTGATATTGTTGGGCAATCTGTTCTAGTGTGCCTTCAGGCTTTGTTTGCATGAAAGAGTTAAGATCATGATTTAATGGTTGTTTTGACATCATTATTCCTTAATTGGATTATATTAATCTAGTGACAAGATTTTATGATGCTGTGGCATGGGGCCGATCCGCTTTGCCAGATTTACGTATTTGCATCATTCCTTCCTGTAGTTTTATCTGCTCAGGATTATTTAGCTGTAATAATATTTGTTGCAGTGCCTGTAACAAATTGCTTGACCAGAAACGGCCGGATGGCGTCAAGCGTAAGCAACGGGCATCGTTTACCAACAAACCTGACTGCTGCCACTGGTCAATCAGTGGATCCAGTAGTGCACTTTGTGCTGTCAGCATCGGTAAATCAACTCGTCCCTGTTCAATTCCAGCTTGCAACTGATAAAGCCAATTGCCCAGTAAAGGTTTACCGGTAAGCATCATCAGTGGCTTTTTACTTTGTTTCAATTGAGCATAATACTCTGACAGTTCACGTTGCAGCATGAATGACTGGCCGTCCAACCGTCCGCCAGCGCCCGAACCAAAGGCAAAAAAATCCGCGCCCCGTTTGATTAGCAGATTATATAAATTGCGCTCGCGTGTGGTTTTGCCCCAATGGCTGTTACTTAGTTGTATCCAGCCCTGGCGGTACAGATAGTCTGCCCCTTGCAGATAAAAATCACGTCTTGCTGCTACCGATGGCAATTCAAGCTGATTATTTTCCACTCTTTTGGCCAGCGGTGTAGTGGAAAGCAGATTGAGAGCATAAAGATCTACACCGTCCAATGGCAGGTTTGCTGCGATTTCTAGATCTGTCTGCCAGCTGTGTGTAGTTTGTCCCGGTAAGCCAAACATCAGATCGCAAACCAGCGCTACGCTGTCCTTACGCGCAATCCGTTCAAAGGTTTCAATAATCTGCTCACGGGAGGCTAATCGGCCAAGTTTCTTGCGAATAGTAGTATCAAAGGTTTGAATTCCAATGGAGAAACGATTAGCCCCAGCGGCAATATAACTGTCGGTTCTGGCCTCGTCAAAGTCAGTTATTCGACCTTCAATAGTAATTTCACAATCTGGAGCCAGTGGCAAAGATTGCTTGAGCACGGCGATCACCCGTGCCAGATGACCAGCGGGTAAGGCCGATGGTGTGCCGCCGCCAAAATAGACGGCATGAATAGGTGCTGACTGGAGTGCTGGATTATTTATCTCCAGCGCAATTTCGTTAAGCAAAGCATTAATATAGGCTTCAGTATCAAATTTGCGCAGTAGATTCTGATAAAAACCACAAAACTGACAATGAGTATCGCAGAAAGGGATGTGAATATAAATCAGTCTTTTTTTACCGGTTTGGGTATTTTGCTGCAAAAGCTGCCAATTTTTTTCAATGTCTTCAGCTGCTAGCGGCATGCTGGCTCGCAGCGGCATAACCGCCCATCTATCCTGAAAGGGGAGGTCAGAATTTGTGGCATAAAAACGGCTCAGATCCAATGATTTCATAGCTCAGATATAATTGTAATCGCTGCAAGATTAAATAATAATTATTATCATATGGCAATGGTTTTAAGCGAAACGATGGAAACAATAAACAGTTTATTGATACACATCAATAACGATTATCAGTCTTAACCAAGGTTAACACACTACAAGTCTGTGCAAATGGTTGTGGATTAGTTAATTATTATATAGTAATTTAAGCTATATAAAAGGCAAAACCGCTTAGTCGGTGCCCTGATTTAAATGACCATAGTCAGGACTTCACTAAATATATTCATTATTCTTTGACTAATTATTATATTACTGGGTAATAGGATAGGCCAGCCTTGGAAGCAAAGCTATTGATATTTTGTTCATTACACATAATTTTGTTGGTAAATTATAATTGAATATTTAGGTGGTTAGTGATTAGAATGTAACAATGGTTTTACGGATCTATTCCGCTATCACCAATAAATTGTACCGGGTATAGAATCCATTCAATATGGCATAGCGCTTACTATTTTATTGTTTTAAGTTTTGGTAATTTGTGGCTATTCTAACAAATATTTACACGAAATAGGGCGAAAAGGCGATTAGCAGCGATCTATATTAATCTGCTATGAATTTTCTGTTTGGAAAAACATTGATTCTACAGGGATTTTTTAGATATTTCTTTTAGACCTTATCAATGCTGAAAAGTTAGTATAATAAATTTGAATGATCTGAAAATTTGTATAACTATGTTTTTAAAGATTTAGTTGATATCTAAGTCAACAAGTTAGACTGAATGCAAACAGATAACGGTTGCTGATAAATATTATGAACTAAGTTATATGAAGGTATACTAAGGTTGTTGATTGGCATACTATTAAATTAATAAAAATATGAGCCAGAAAATATATTCAATTACATCTTATTTTTATTGTTCTTTGGCCTCATGACGGTGCTGTGGTCATGGTGTTAACTGGTTTAGAATTGTACGTAATCCTGCTGAATAAGTTTTAATTGGCATATTTTTTTAGAATTATTTCGGGCTTTATTCTGTATTATCACTTCAGGATAATGATATATAAGAACAGTAAATATTTTGCCTTATTTCTGGATCGCTTATTTTTTGTGGCGGTAGTTTTATTTCTATTGATAGGACTGAGGGCGGTCGGTGGAAGTTTTAAAAACATACTATTCGCTTCGTCAGGATGAGTTGGTTGTCTTTGTAGTAAATGTTATTTATTGGAAGAATGGTTTACCGGCAATGTAGATGTTGTTTCCGATTGTCTGATTTTATTTTCAAAAGAGTGCGCTATACATATTTGCCAGAAGCATGTTTATCAATATTGTTTTTGTCCATTTTTTAGATTTAAAAGCGTACATTAATTGGCTGTTTATACCAGCTGGGACCGACTGTTGCTATTGCCCAAACTGATCCGGTATGCGATTTGTCAGAAGTGGAATGGCAACACCTATTCACACAACAAAATTAAGGGGTAGCCGTTTGTTAAATTCTACCTCAGGCAAATAGCCCAACGACGAATGTAACCGTTGATGATTGTACCAATAAGCATAAGCCGCAAAGGCTTGTTCTAATTCTTCAGTCGTCATGAATTTTTCCCCTTTAACCAATTCAGTTTTCATGCTGTTAAATGTTGCTTCTGCCACTGCATTGTCATACGGATATCCCTTTTTACTGAGTGAACGCTGTATATTAAATGTATTAATACACTTATCTAGCAATTGATTATCAAATTCCTTTCCTCTATCTGAATAAAACAGATGTAATGATGACAGCGGTTGCTTAATCTGACTTAATGCACACATCACTCAATCTGCT
>JAGGIK010000018.1 GCA_024103515.1 Snodgrassella sp.
GGAGAATCATTATACTCAGCACAATGCTGGGTAGTTGCAGTCAAAGGCTGAAGTGCTCTGCTCCAAGCTAGAGAAGTTTCCGTCAGAAAAATAACATCACTATTATTTCTCAACAGCCATTTGCTTTCAGTATCAATATGTGTATTGATATTCAATACGTTGTAGCTTAATAAACGTACAGGTTTTGATCGCATACTATCGGCTGAATGGGTAATCAACCATGGGGTTAAGCACCAATAACAACCGGCAACAGCAACAATAGCAAACACTAAGCGCTGTTTCTTACTTGTGCAACAAAAACATACTAGAAAAAATAACAGCACATAAAACGCGGTAAAATGTGAAAACAGCTCAAATATCCAATACACAGAACCTAACTGACCAATAAGCAGAGCAATTAAGGCCAACCAAGCCAGAATATGTATGCGTTTCTTTAAGCCACGAATCAATTTAGAAGTAGGTAAGTTCATTGAATAACATCCAGTTATCTTGAAATAATTTATTCTTTTTACATAATATTGGCATATTACACTCAAACTTCATGATAATGGTGCTAACACTTTATTATCTATATTGATCAGACAAAGGTTATTTAAAGGAAATTCAAAACAAAAAAGCCAACTTTAAAGATGGCTTTTGGTCTGATGTCAGCTAATCCAATGATTCCCGTTGACTATTATTGGTAAATAAGCATAACCATTGCAAAATGATGTTATTGCTGTATGTAACCTGATGGTTGCAGTATAGTTTGGATATTTATTTTGAAATATAACTCTATTTCTTCTTATCTTCCAGAGTCGCCGTTTTTTTGACTAATTGTACAAATTCACTGCGATAGCCTTGCGGATCTTTACCTTTGGCCTGATCCGCCCAGCTGACAATCTGCTGGTAAGATATCTGAGACAATTCAGGGTTATGACGTAACTTTTGTCCATATGCAGCCACCGCAGCTATAAACCGCGTTTCTATTCCAGCTTGCTCAAAAGAGCTAACCAGCGCTTTCTTTTTTATAGGTAGAGAAACCAGTTTGCTTTTTTTATCCTGTGGTGCTTTCCAGCGTAATTTAAGGAATGCGATTTCGTTACTCTTTGAGGTAATCGGTACAGTTGTTTTATTTACCTGATAACGCAAAGGATCAATGCTTGGTTTACCATCGGCTAGCGTTAGCTCATACAGGATAGTCACTTTTTTACCGGCACCAATATCGCCAGCATCTACCTTGTCGTTATTGAAGTCTTCCTGTTTTAACTGTCGTTTTTCATAGCCGATCTGACGATACTCCAGTACTTGCTGTGGATTGAATTCTATTTGCGCTTTGGCATCTTTAGCTACAGTTACTAAGGTGGCGCTCATTTCCTGCTGCAACACTTTTTGTGCTTCTTTCAGGCTATCAATATAGCTGTAATTTCCATTACCTGCATCAGCAATCTGTACCATCATGGCATCGTTTAAATTATCATCACCAAAACCTAATGTGGATAAGGTTATCCCTTTTTCTTTTTCTGCGGTCACAAATGCCTTTAACTCTTCAGTGCTGTTAATACCAACATTAAAATCACCATCAGTAGCCAGTAATATCCGATTAATCGCGCCATTTATTTGGCTACTTTCTGCCAGTTTATAAGCCAGTTTGAGCCCTTCTCCACCAGCGGTGCTGCCTCCGGCCTCAAATTTATCAATAGCAGCCAGAATTTTGGCTTTATTGCGGCCTAATGTCGGTTCTAAAGCAACGCCGGCTTTTCCTGCATAGGTGACAATGGAAACTTTATCGACTGGGCGCAGTTTGTTTACCAATAGTTTTAATGATTGTTTCAATAAATCCAATCTATCTGGACCGTACATCGAACCAGATGTATCTATTAGAAACACCAGATTTGATGGTGGTAATTGATCCAATCTGACATCATTTGCTTTTATATTTACCCTTAATAAAACTTTATCTGCATTCCATGGGCTGGGTGCCAATTCATAAGTTGCAGCAAACGGGGAATCGGATAGTGGTATTAATTTTTCATTGGAAGCTTCTGGAAAATAATTAATAAACTCTTCTACTCGTACTGCATCCGGATGCGGCATTCTTCCTGCAGATATAAATCGTCTGCTATTTGCATAGCTGGCAGTATCCATATCTAGACTGAAAGTACTAACCGGCTCAGCAATCACTTGTTTTATCGGATTATCTGAATAATTTTTATATTGTGCACTATCTGGCTGCATGCTACTATTATATATATAATCAGCAGCTCTATACTTCTTCATAGTCATTAATCCACCAAAACTCTCACCTCCTTTAAATCCTATTCTGGAACCGTAATCTGCGATTGAAGCTGGATCTTGTGCATTTTCTATCGCTATGTTTTGCGGTTGATTCGCTGAGGGCAAGGTATTGCAAGCACCCAATATACCAGCTATTAATATCATGAGAATACTGCGACCAGTTATGCGAGCTGTTGATTTTATGGTTAACATAAATATCCTAAATTATGCTTTATTTATTAAAATAAAGCATATTATTAACACAATGTTTGTATTTATTCCATTAAATTTAGTTATTTACAGTAGAATTAAGATGAAAGATTCAGTCAATTTCAATCGATGCCTGCAACGGATATTAGCTTTAAGTGCAGGCATAATGGTTTATTTTATATGTCTGTAACCAGCAAATATTAGTTATTGTAAAATTAATGTTAATTCAGTTGATTTAACTGGTAGCGGTATGATTGATTGAGCTATTCAATTTTAATAAAAAAGGAAAATTGTATGAGCGTTTATTTTCTGGGCGGAGGCAATATGACATCTGCCATTGTCGCCGGCATGAGCAAGCAAGGTAGCTATGATATAGTAGTCATTGACCGTAATCTGGAGAAGCGCGAGCATTTGAGCCGTTGTTATCAGGTCCGCAGCAGTGACAAACTACCTGAACTGACTGCGACTGATGTCTTGGTGCTGGCGGTTAAGCCACAGGATATGCAGCAAGCTACCACCGGTATTAAAATCAATGGGGCATTGGTACTGAGCATTGCCGCTGGATTAACTGTGGATATTCTGCGTCAGTTTCTGAATAATCATCAGCGTATTATCCGGATTATGCCCAATACTCCGTGCCAGATTGGTCTGGGTATTTCCGGTTTATTCGCACCGGCAAATATAGATGCAGCAGACAAGGCAATCGCTGAAAATATTATGCGTACTACGGGTGATGTAATATGGCTGGAAGAAGAAAGTGGCATTAATCGGATTGCCGGTATCAGTGGCAGTGGTCCGGCTTATGTATTTTACTTTCTCAATGCATTGCAGCAGGCGGGCATCCAATTGGGATTCACTGCTCAACAGGCTCACCAGCTCAGCCTTGGTACATTTAAGGGTGCAGTGGCATTAGCTGAGCAATCAGGCTTAGACTTCAGTCAGCTTCAAAAAAATGTTACTTCAAAAGGAGGCACAACTTTTGCAGCCACTGCAGTATTTGATCAGCATCAACTGACTCAGGTGGTGCTAGACGGTGTAGCGGCCAGTATTGTACGTGCTGAACAAATGCAACAGCAACTTACTCCATAAGGTTTATTGTGCTGAGTAAATTGATATTTTTGTGTGCTGATGCCTTAGCTATTTTGTGCTGGGGACGGCTACTATTGCAGTGGGGCAATCTGCCCTTTTTACATCCTTTAGCCCAGTTCTGCATTAAAGGAACTAACTGGCTAGTTCGTCCTTTACGTAAAGTGTTACCGCCATTAGGACGCTGGGACAGTTCCTGCATTATAGCGGTTATTATTATTTATTATCTAGCCACTTTATTAAATCTGCTCAGCGAGCTATCCCGCATTAATGTAGATATGCGCATCGTCACGGCCAATGTGCTACTCAGTATGCTACTGGCTCTGAAGTCACTGTGCTATGCTCTATTTTTAGGACTGTTTGTACGGGTATTTTTGAGTTTTAGCACACCTTATTCCATTCTGTTACAGACCTTACAGCGCATATACGGTCCGCTAACTCGTCCATTCAACTTCCTACGCATTGGGAATTATGACTTTTCTGCCACAATTTTACTGATCGTTCTATATCTGTGCCTAGAATGGTGTCTTCCCGCTGCTATTAACCAAGTATCTGTCTGGGTGCTGACCGGATGAGCTTATTCAATATAAATTTACTAATCAGAATAAAAAAACATGCTATGATGCCCGAACTTTTTAATAGCCCAACAGCCATTTGATTAGTTTGTAATTATGCAAACAGCTGTCTTATAGGCTTATTGCTTTGATTAAGCTACACAAAAGGAATACCATACAATGGCAAAACTCACTGAAAAAGACATTCTGGCCTGGAATGGCCCTGAAGAAGAGTACATGAATGAAGATCATCAGGCTTTCTTTCGTGACTTGCTATTGAGACTTCAGGATGAATTAATTCACAATGCCAATAATACTGCCGGCCACCTGCAAGAGCAGGCAACAACGCCCGATCCGGCAGACCGAGCCACACTCGAGGAAGAGTATGCTCTGGAGCTGCGCACACGCGATCGTGAGCGTAAATTATTAAGCAAGATTCAGGCTTCATTGCGGCAGATTGATGAAGGTGATTATGGTTTCTGTAGGGATACTGGCGAACCTATTGGTTTAAAACGCTTATTAGCGCGTCCAACAGCTACTTTATCGGTTGAAGCCCAGGAGCGGCGTGAGCGAATCAAGAAACAATATGTTGATTAATTGCTAAACGTAATCTATAAAACGCTTTCCTCTATGAAAGCGTTTTTTTATTTATTGGACTAACCACGGTTTTCTTTTCACGGTTTGGGTGTGATTTTTTATTAACCCCATATTTTAAGTATTTACCATCTAAAGATGATGGCTGACTCTGTCACTGAATTCCAAAATAAACCAACGCATTGCCATTTTCCTGTTTTGGATCAACTTGGTACATTGTTCACAAGCTTATTGCATGGCCAAAGAGGTGGCTTTTTTAATTGGATCATCGGCCAGGAAAACCTTATGCTTCTAGATGACAAGACGACTAACATAATTTAAAGATATGAGCGCATTGGTGGTATAAATCGCTTGCAAATCTCTGGTTATCTCTTTATCGTCTTTGCAACTCAACAATTTCAAACGATTGTGCACTAGATGGATGATGTCCAATTGGATTTTAGTGTCTGGATAGACGGTATTAATGGCATCAGGAAAGCCTACTCAACCATCAACACAAGTAATGAGAATCTCTTCTACGCCCTAATTTTTAAGTTCCGTATATACGGATAGCCAGAACTTTGCTTCTTCATTTTCTACTGACCACAGTTTTAACCACTCTTTTGTCCAGTAAGATTAATGGCTAGCGCTAAAAATACCGATTGATTGATAATACGGCTATCTTGTTTCACTTTGACCACAATACAGCCCAAATAAACAATGTGATAGAGCTTATCAAGCGGGTGATTGTGCCATTCAACGACACGCTCTTTTATGGCGTCTGTCATTCTGGATATTAATGGTGGCACGATATGCTATACAACTCAATCGCCTGATAGTACATCTCTAAAAACGCTATTTTTATCCTTTGCTGGCATTATTCTACCTTTTATCTTAATAAGTTCTGGTAAAGGCGTGCTTTGATTTGGGCATAATGACTGCTATACCGTTTTTTGTTGGTATTTGTCCAATTTATTCAAGGAGATGATAAAACTCGGAACCATCTTTGGAAATATCTGCATCTTTCCCCTTGCTGACTTACAGAAACATTATTGCCGAACCACCTACTTCTCTATTACTGTCATTTACAATGTTGGCAATATAGGCAAAAGTAAATTTAAATCCAAGAATAATCAGTATTTTCTTCACTTATTATGATTTTTAATTCTATAATGCTTATTAACTTTCTTATTTATTTAAGTGATTATTGATATGAAAAATTTATTACGTTTCATTTTTTTATCATTTACAGCATTTTTGATTCAAAATTGTTTTGCTTCTTACGAAAATTTTTGTTTGTTAACCGGAACACTCTTACAAACGCCAGAACAGATGATCAGGTCCATGACTCGTGTTAATGCAAACGGGCAATTTATCCCCAATTCTGAATATGAAGTTAGTGAATTTAAGCTTAAAGTTTTAATTAATCAATCGGAAAAAGCAGGACGGACAGATAGTGGATGTCAATTACCCAATAATAAACCTTATGAATTATCCATTTCACTACCTAGAGCTTATGGACTGGTTAACGCTAAAAAAGGTGATACGATAAAATTAATGCATGTTATTACTGATAATAGAGGAACCAATCCTCAAAATTATTATATTTTACAAGAATAATATAAAAAATTGTCATTGCCTGAAATAAACGAACGCTCTGCGTAAAATACACACACTTTTACTTTTGGCCGATTTTGCAATTCCAATATTGTTATAAAAACAAGAAACTAATCTTATACAGCGGTTTAAATTAGATTAATCAAGTCAGTACTATTGGTATTGGTATCGTGCACTTTTGTTAACGTTGCATCAATCATCGGTGAGTCTATTAGGTAAAATTTATCTGCGCATTAATGTTAATAATTGCTGTTGCTCATTCAGCAAACAGCTTCCCTTGTGCCAGTAAAGCTTTGACAGGGGCAAAATCCTGACGGTGTTCCGGTAAAACCCCGTATTGCTGCAATGCCGCCAAATGTGCAACCGTTCCATAACCTTTATGTTTATCAAAGCCATATTGAGGAAAACGTTTAGCTAGAGCATACATCTCAGCATCTCTGGCCGTTTTCGCCAGTATGGATGCAGCTGAAATAGCAGCTATTTTGAGATCACCTTTTATTATCGCTTCTGCCGGAATAGATAAACCGGCTGGTATACGATTACCATCCACCCAGATTTTAGCTGGTGGAATGTTCAGACCGGCTACAGCTCGAACCATAGCTCGCATGGTGGCATGCAAGATGTTATATTGCTGAATTTCTTTAGTATCAGCCCAGGCTACTGACCAGGCCGTGGCTTGTTCTTTAATCAGTAGCGCTAACGCATCCCGTTTTTTTTCGGATAATTTTTTCGAATCAGTTAAGCCTGGTATGTCGTAATCAGGAGGTAAAATAACTGCTGCAGCAAAAACACTGCCGACTAGAGGGCCGCGGCCAGCTTCATCAACGCCGGCATGAGTGGGCAAAACGATTAAATTCTGATTCATTTTGTGCCTAATGCATGCTGTAACACAGCCTGTGCTGCCAATTCATCTGTTGGCAGGCTTAATTGCTGATACAGCTGTTGAAAATTGTTTTGCAGGTTACGGACTTCAGCCGGTGATTCATACCAATGCAATACGGCTTCGGCCAATTTTTGTGGCGTGGCTTGGTGTTGCAGCAGCTCTGGTACAATGCTTTTTCCCAAAAGGATATTGGGCAAGCCGACATAAGGTACTTTGATTTTATGTTTTACATAGGCATAAGTGAGTGAGGATATTTTATAACTGATCACCATCGGGCACCGACACAAGGCGACTTCCAATGTTGCCGTACCACTGGCCACCAAAGTAACATCAGCCGCCTGACAGGCCATATCCGCATGTGCATTCATTATGCGCACAGGCAATTTTTTCCAGGCTGGTTGGGCCAATATCTGCAGCATTCGTTGTCGGGTCGCTGCTGTAGCCAATGGCAGAAGAAATTGTGCTTTGGGATAGCGTTGCAAAATGATTTCAGCTGTTTGTAAGAATAGCTGTGCCATAAAGTCAATTTCACTGACTCTGCTGCCCGGCATCAGAACAAATACCGGGTCCAGTGGTGGTAACTTTAATTGAATTCTTCTGGCTACCTTATCGACGTGCATTGGTAAAATCTGTGCCAGTGGATGCCCAATAAAGCGAGCATGACCACCTGCCTGCTGATATAACTCTGGTTCCATTGGAAACAAGCACAATACTTCATCTACCTGTTTAACAATTTTTTTTACGCGTTTACGTCGCCACGCCCATACTGATGGGCTGACATAGTGGACGGTAGCAATACCAGCGCGTTTAAGCTTCATAGCCACACCAAGATTGAAATCAGGTGCATCAATGCCCACAAACACATGTGGACGAATTTGTTTCAAGGCTGTTATTAACCCACGGCGAATAGTAAGAATTTCTGGTAATTTTCTCATCACCTCTACAAAACCGCGCACCGCCAGCTTTTCCTGATCATATAAACTATTGATTCCGGCAGCCAGCATACGAGGACCACCAATACCAATAAAATTAACATGAGGATACTGAGCACGGATGGCGTTCATGAGATGTGCACCCAGCAGATCGCCGGAAGCTTCGCCAGCACATAAAGCTATGGTCAATGGTTGAGAATCAGTTGCAGGTCTTTTCATAGCGATAAAGCAATTATTAAGCAACTAGTTGAGAATAATAGAAAATAGTCGTGCTAACGATAGTCTTCAACTCTCGATTGAGTAAAATTAAAAGCCCAAGCAAACTGCTTGGGCTTTTATTGTGGGGTGGCTGATGGGGCTCGAACCCACGACAACTGGAATCACAATCCAGGGCTCTACCAACTGAGCTACAGCCACCATAAAAACTTTTTTCAAATCTGGTGCGCCCGACAGGAATCGAACCTGTAACCCCCGGCTTAGAAGGCCGGTGCTCTATCCGGTTGAGCTACGGGCGCGTGCTCTTGCAATCATTCCCGGATATAAGGATTCAGTCGATTGGTCGGGGTGGTGGGATTCGAACTCACGACCCTCTGCTCCCAAAGCAGATGCGCTAACCAGGCTGCGCTACACCCCGACGAGAGAAGCGAACTATACAACCCTTAAAAAATGTCGTCAAGAGGTATTTGGCGATTTTTTGCCATATTTTTGAATTTTATTGTATTATTTTTTTAGCAAAAGTGCCTTGCAAACGATAATAGCTTGGAAAATTGAAAGGGGTAAATAAAGACCATGTAATTTAAATAAAAATTTTTATGATTAAAAATCGGTTTTAGGCAGAAACATAGAAGGTCATGGTTTTAGCTTAATCTAAAAGTAAAATACTGATTTAATTTATTATATTTTCATATTGATACTCTAAACTTGTAACGATAAATCATGCAGCAATAGCAATAAAGTAAATAAACAAAGAGAATTTTTCTAATCACTGCATTAATTAATTACAATTTAATTCTGCCTAAGCACTTTTGTCTAATTATGTTAGTAAAAGTTATAATTTTTTAAATAAAAATTATACTGGACTCATTTAATATTTTTTTAGTATGTTTTCACCTGCATAATACCAACCTATCTATTTACTTTTATACCTTTGGATTGATTAATGACTGCTCAACTTATTGATGGTAAGAAAGTTTCACAGCAAATTTTGCAAAAAGTAGCTACTCAAGTTCAACAGCGCCTCGACAATCAATTACGCCGCCCTTGCCTGGCAGTGGTTTTAGTGGGTGAGGATCCAGCCAGTGCGGTGTATGTACGCAACAAAAAACGCGCTTGTGAAATCACCGGCTTTGAATCGCGTAGTTATGAATTACCGACAGATACCAGTGAAGATGAATTACTGGCACTGATTGATGATATGAATACTGATCAGAACATAGACGGCATTCTGGTCCAGCTACCATTACCAAAACATATTAATAGTCAACTGGTTCTGGAGAGAATTGTACCGCATAAGGATGTAGACGGTTTCCATCCTTACAATATAGGTCGTCTGGTGGTTAAAATGCCACTAATGCGCCCTTGTACACCCAAAGGAGTCATGACTTTACTGGAAGCTTACGGAATAGATGTTATTGGAAAAAAAGCCGTGATCGTAGGTGCATCCAATATTGTTGGACGTCCACAAGCATTGGAAATGTTGTTGGCTCGAGCAACAGTAACAATATGTCATAGCGCCACACAAAATCTAGCCTTAGAAGTAGCGGCTGCAGATATTGTGGTGGTGGGTGTTGGCAAGCCGGATTTTATTAAAGGGGAATGGATCAAACCGGGAGCTGTGGTAATCGATGTTGGTATCAACCGTCTTGAGAACGGCCAGTTATGTGGTGATGTCGAATTTGCAGTGGCTCGTGAACGTGCGGCGATGATTACGCCCGTACCCGGCGGTGTTGGTCCAATGACGATTGCCACTCTAATGGAAAATACTTTACATGCTGCAGAAATTCACGATCATCAACAAGGCAGCTAATTGCGCCAAGATACATCTGTGGCCAACCCATTTATATGACGAAAACTGTACAATATTTGCTATCATCGTTTGGGTAGGCTTATTAATGTAATTTGATTATATACTGCAAGCGTATTGTTACTGTCTGAATTGATTTAATTTTTGCGCCAGTCTGACACTTGTAGCTGCATGGTTGCCTTATATCAGTATGGCCGATTTGTGGCCAGCTAACAATCTGGCATGCTGATATCGGCTTACTTGCCAGTGACAGAATAATTGATCGATGTTTTATTCATTTTGCGCTGGCATTATTTCATACCAATCTGTTTAATTTTAAAATTTTAGGTGTTAATTGAATGTACCAATTCTTAGTAGATGCATGGGCCACATTACGACTTAAGTTTTATCCTGTCACGCATTATCGGTATTCATTATCCATCACTGTCCTGGTATTGTTGACACTCGGTTTAATCAATGCAGCCTCTATGCCACCATTTTTCACGGGGACCCAAGCCGGATTGATTGGCTTTGCAATTACCTTGACAGTATTGCGCTGGTTGACATTATGTCTGGTGATGAAAAATTTCCTTAGCCCAAATAGCCCTTTGCTCGCATGGAGTGGTTATATTCTGGTTACAGAAGCGCTGATGATGCCATTAGTCATGCTATTGTATTTTCCAGAAATAATGGCAGTGCCAGGGTTTTTATGGCTTGGTTGGATTATGACCGTTCAGCTTATCGGCTTTATCCAGATCAGTAAGCTCAAGCCTAGCAAAATTATTCTTGCTTATGTGCTGTATTTTTTCTGTGCTATCTTTGCTGGAACAATATTGTTGTTTGTTTTTTTCAACATGGGTTGGCTGGATTTAGAAAGCACATTAAAATCAATGGAGCAATTCATGAATCTTCCTGATACTTATATCAGTGGGCAGTAATCAGGGTGTATAAACAAGGCATTTCAGCTATAATATTAAATGATATAGATGATTTATAATCTCACTACTATAAATTCAGCCCAGTTTGCCTGAATGTTTCTAGCCGGTTCTGTCTTATATGAAAAGGAATAAACATGACGCTAAAAATTGCTATTAATGGTTATGGCCGTATCGGCCGCCAAATACTACGAGCAATTTACGACTATAACCTGCGCAACCAGTTTGAAATCGTGGCAGTTAACGCCAGTGGTTCGTTGGAAACCAGTGCACATCTGACCAAATTTGATACTGTACATGGACGTTTCGCAGCTGATGTTGGCTTTGATGATAACGGATTAACTGTCAACAGCGATCATATCCGCTTTTTTTCTACTCGTAATCCAGCAGAGTTGCCTTGGGGAGAATTAGGGATAGATTTGGTACTGGAATGTACTGGTGCATTTAATAGCAAAGAAAAAGCAAGCGTGCATTTAAGCAGCGGAGCCAAAAAAGTGTTGATTTCTGCACCAGGAGGAGCAGATGTTGATGCGACAGTGGTGTATGGGGTAAATCACCACATTCTTACTCCTGAAATGACAGTAATTTCCAATGGTTCTTGCACCACAAACTGTCTAGCGCCAGTTGCTAAAGCGCTTAACGATGGCGTTGGTATTGTTAAAGGCTTGATGACCACTATTCATGCTTTTACCAATGATCAGGTGCTGACTGATGTTCGGCATAAAGATTTACGTCGTGCCCGCAGTGCGGTAGAAAATATTATTCCGACCAAAACCGGTGCAGCCAAAGCAATCGGTCTGGTATTGCCTGAATTACAGGGTAAATTTGATGGTTTTGCTGTCCGCGTACCAACCATCAATGTTTCACTAGTCGATTTGACCTTGGAAGCTGCACGGGATACAACCGTAGACGAAATCAATGCTTTGGTTAAAGCAGCCAGTGAAGGTAGTATGCGCCATGTTCTCGGCTATAATACTCTGCCATTGGTTTCAACTGATTTTAATCACACACCACAGGCATCGATTTTCGATAGCACCCTGACTAAAGTGACTAATGGCAATATGGTCAAAATATTGGCTTGGTATGATAATGAATGGGGATTTAGCTGTCAGATGCTCAATACCGCCAGAGCGATGTTCGGTCTAGAAGTTAGTCCGTTAGCCTAATTGTTCGGCTATCATCTAGACAGGCTGTCTAAACCCTATGTTACGGTTTAGACAGCCTAAATACTTTGTAATGATGCAAATACAACCAAACAGGTATGAAACCAAGCAGTATTGGCTGGTTTAAAATAGTGCCTCTTATCCGGAACTTTGAGCAGGGTAAAACTATCTTCACTTTAATCTAGATTTGAACTATGCTTTACTATCATCTAAAGCCTTACTCTTTAAGTAAGCATTTGTGGCAGCTTCGCCTGCATTTCAGCCAGCAAGATCATGGGAATTTTAGTTTAAGTCTGCCAAATTGGTTACCGGGCAGCTATATGATTAGAGACTTTGCCCGCCATATTATGACCATTTCTGCTAGCTGTAATGGCTTACCAGCTATTATTGAGCAGACAGAGAAAAATACTTGGATTTGCCAAGGACAAGCTGGCGACTGGCGTATCGACTATCTGGTATACGCATTCGATATTTCGGTAAGAGGCTCATTTTTGAGCTCGGAACGAGGTTTCTTTGATGGGGCCTGTCTCTTTTTACGTCATAATCAGCGCCAGCAAGAAGCCTGTCAGCTAAAAATAAGTGACTTACCTGCACAATGGGATATTGCTACCACTATGCCGTGTACGGAGCAGGAACAAACCTACCAGACAACTGATTATCGTACATTGATTGATTACCCTGTCGAAATGGGAGATTTGCTGCGTTTACCATTCACGGCTAATGGCATCGAACATGAAATTGTCATCAGTGGACATTTTTTTGAATTTGATCAGCAACGCTTAATCAATGATGTACAGAAAATATGCACCGCTGCAATGGATATGTTTGCTGCTCCTGCACCGTTTCAGCATTACCAGTTTTTACTGTATGTAGGAAATAGTATTTATGGCGGACTGGAACATAAATCATCAACAGCTTTACAAGCTGATCGGCATGATTTACCACAAAAAAACGGTGGCAATGACGATGCCTATATCGCACTGTTAGGTTTATTCAGCCATGAATATTTTCATGCATGGAATGTTAAATCCATTATTCCGGAGGTATTTGCTGTTAGTGATCTAAATAGTGAGGCTTATACCCGCTTATTGTGGGCATTTGAAGGCATTACTTCTTATTATGATGACATATTTTTGGTACGAAGTGGCGTGATTACGCCAGCTCAATATCTACAATTACTGGCCAAAACCATTACCCGAGTACAACAAGGTAGCGGAAGGCTGGTACAAAGTCTGGCTGACTCCAGTTTCACGGCATGGACCAAATATTATAAGCAAAATGAAAACAGTCCCAATGCCATTGTCAGCTATTATCAAAAAGGGGCATTGGCTGCGTTGTGCCTGGATCACTATATTCGTAATCATACTCAACAACAGAAAAGTCTCGATGATGTAATGCGTGCACTATTTCAAGACTGGTGCAGGCGTGGCTGTGGCTTAGCAGAAGATGAATGGTTAGCTATTGCAGAAAAAGCTACTGGTTTGGCATTACAACAGGTTTATCAGCAATACATTAATACCGCTACCGATTTACCGCTGACACAACAGCTACGTCAGGCAGGAGTAAAATTACAGTGGCAGTCTTTACCCCAAAATCACGGAGGCGCATATATTGAATCGCTAGCACAAACAAAACCAGCCAGTGCCGATCTAGGTAGTCGTTTCCAGCCTGCCACGCCCGGTATTATTTTGCAGCAAGTTTTCAATGATGGTAGCGCCGAAAATGCCGGTCTATGTGCTGGCGACCAGCTTATTGCTTTAAACAACGAAATAATCAATGATTTTAGCACGCAGTGGCAACGTTTTCAGCCCGGTGATCAGATATGCGTCCATTATATTCGGGATGGTTTATTGAAACAGACTGTTTTACTGGTTCAACCAGCCAAAGCCGATACTGCCCTGCTTAGTATTAATGATTTGACTTTAGTTAATAACTGGCTGCAGCGTAAATAAAATTATCAACATATATTAGTATTTAAAACTGGGTTTTACATTTGAAGTTTGATTCATGTCTAAAAACATACATGTGACTTTAGCTCTTCCCGGGTTATTGTGGCCACACCGGGAGACTTTTATGTCTGCAATCAACTTGCCGGCACTGGATAAACTGCGCCTATGGGGAAGAATCCAACCACAAACTACCAAAAGAAGCAAATTCTACCGCCAATATCTTTGGCATGGCTCATGGTTGAAACTGGCAAAAAACCAGCTTGGTCTGAAAGAAAACCACCACTGCATTATTGTTGTACCCATTAGTCAGAGTGCCAATCTGCATGAAATACACTGTATAAGCGGCAAAACTTTAGCTTTATCACCAGCTGAAGCTGAAAATTTTTGTCAGATACTGAACCATTGGTTTAAAAACGAAGGCTGGCGATTTCATGCTTTACAGCCAGATATTTGGTTACTAACCACACCAGAAAAATTGCAATTTAGCGCACCTTCCGTTCTAGATCTGAATGATTCCATGGATAGCACAACCAAACCGACTGGTCGTGATGCACAGCTATTACTAAAATATCAAACTGAAATACAGATGTTGCTACACCAGCACCCACTAAATCAGGAACGTTGCCTTCAGGGCACCGCGCCTATTAATGCAATCTGGTTTGAACCTGATCGCATCGGCAGCGCTACCAGTAATTCTTTATACACCAATTGCACATGGGCTCATGGTGCACAACAATTCCCCACGGATTACAACTCTTTCAGCGCACAACTAAGCAATCAGTGCTCGATAGTGCTGTTTGCCGAAGAATTTTGTCACCCTGACATTCAGAATGACAGAACTGCATATGAACACCTTTTACAGCAATGGGAACAGAAATGGTGGAAGCCTTTATTAACGGCCTTACAAAACAGGAAAATCCAACATTTGGAGATTAATACCGATGGTCCTCATGGTGGGTTACTGCACGTTTGTAAGCCGTGTATACCACCCTTTTGGCGTAAAAACCGCCCTTTCAACGGATTGATGCTATGAAACCAGCCCGTATTCTTACCCGCCCAATAGACCAAAACGCTCAGCAGAATTTACTAGCACAGGGCATTGAACCGCTTTTGGCCAGGTTGTTCTCCGCCCGTTCTGTACAAAACAAACAGGAAACAGAACACCATTTCGCGGCCTTATTACCTTTTCATAACCTTAAAAATATTCATGCGGCCAGTGAACGGCTGGCAAAGGCTATCCGTACCCAAGAAAAAATCCTTATTGTAGCCGACTATGATGCTGACGGTGCTACCGCCTGTGCAGTTGGCATTCTTGGTTTACAAGCAATGGGCGGCAAAGTAGATTTTCTAGTTCCCAATCGTTTTGAGCATGGTTATGGACTGACCCCAGAAATTGCCGAGCTGGCGGCGCGTTCAGGCACAAACTTACTGGTCACCGTGGATAACGGTATTGCTAGTTTAGCCGGGGTACTACATGCCCGACAGTTGGGTATGGATGTTTTGATCACCGACCATCATTTACCCGGCGAAAAATTACCTAACTGCATTATTGTTAACCCCAACCAACCTGGTGATACTTTCATTAGTAAATCATTGGCTGGAGTTGGCGTGATCTTTTACGTGTTAATGGCACTGCGCCAATATCTGCGTGTAAACGATTGGTTTAATATCGAGCGTCCTGAACCCAATTTAGCACAATGGCTTGATCTGGTAGCATTAGGCACTATTGCTGATGTTGTCCCTTTAGATCACAATAATCGCATATTAGTAGCTCAGGGATTAAAACGCATTCGTGCCGGTAAAATGCAGGCTGGCGTCGAGGCCTTATTTGCCATGGCCAAACGTAAGCCACAGAAAGCCCATGCTGTCGATCTTGGCTTTTGTATCGCTCCGCGTTTAAACGCCGCTGGACGGTTAGACGACATGAGTCTGGGTATCGCGTGTCTGCTTTGTAAAGATAAAGAACAGGCTAAAAATCTAGCTCAACAGTTAGATGATCTGAACCAAGAGCGCCGACAGATTCAGCGCAGTATGCAAGATGAAGCAATCCTACAACTGGCCGATATTAATCCCACAGATCATTGTAGTATTGTTGCTTATAACGAGAACTGGCATCAGGGCGTGGTTGGCATTGTTGCCGGCAAATTACGGGAAGTTCACCATCGTCCCAGTATTGTCTTTGCACCGGCAGAAAATGGTATACTAAGAGGTTCTGGACGCTCTATTCCCGGTTTACATTTGCGTGATGCATTGGATTTAGTGAGTAAACAACACCCCGACCTGATGCAAAAGTTTGGTGGGCACGCTATGGCTGCCGGACTCAGTCTGGCAGCGGTAAACTTACCCGCATTCCGGCAGGCATTTGAGAAAATATGCCGAGAACTCATCAATCCTGAAGACCTGAACCATACACTTCAAACAGATGGTGCACTGGACAGTCAGTATCTAAGTCTAGCAACGGCCCAATTATTAAATACACTGGTATGGGGGCAAAAATTTCCAGAACCATGCTTTTGTAACGAATTTACCGTAATCAGCCAACATCCAGTTGGTAGCGGACATGTTAAGGCAATACTTCGTCATGATAAGCAAGAATATGAAGCGATGTTTTTTCGCTGCAGTGCCATCCTCCCCAAACAGATCCGAGCTGTTTACCGACTAGTAGCAAATGAATGGCGACAGAAATGGGAATTGCAGCTGTATATCGATTACTGGGAAATTTGCACTCAAACAAATATACAGGCTGTATAAATACAAAAATTCACTTATAATTAGCAAAAATACACATAATTATGCTACAAATACAATATTTTTATTAGGCATTGATAGCATAATGTAAATCAGTGGACTAAACAAAACTTTAAAACCGTCTCATTTTCGACGCTTTAACAGTTATAACCAGTTCACAAAACAACAACATGGAATTTAGTTTGTATGAGTGTGGGTTTAATTCGGGTTTTATACAAGCATCAGCTTATTGATGCTGAACAAGCAGAAAAACTGAGTACAGAGCTGGAGCAAAAACGACCAGTTATTCCGGCACTGCTACAATTAGGTCGAATCAATGCTGATAAACTGGCTTATTTCTTATCTACGATATTTGGTATTCCTTATCTCGACCTTGAGCAGTATCATCAAAATGTGATACCGACTGATCTGATTGACATCAGAATTATGCAAACCAACCTGTGTCTACCACTGTTTAAACGTGGTAATAGACTATTTCTGGCAGTATCAGATCCGACCCCCATTCAGCACTATCAGAAAATTGCTGCCAATGTCGGATGCATACTTGATTTAGTCATTGTGCGTGATGATCAGTTGCGACAACTATTAGAAAATATATCGCAAGAATCTGTCGATCTACTGGATGGTATTGACAATGCTTTTGAGAATACGGATGAAAGTACATCCAATGCCATGTCGGCCGAAGAAGACGATAACAGTGAAAATGGTCCGGTCGCCAAATTTGTCTTCAAAGTACTGGGAGATGCACTTAACAGTGGCGCATCAGATATCCATTTTGAATTCTACGAAGAAATGGCGCGCGTACGATTCCGTATTGATGGCCAATTACGGGAAGTCGTCCGAATGCCCCTGAATATCCGTAATCAGATTGCATCACGCATTAAGGTGATGGCCAAACTGGATATTTCAGAAAAACGTATTCCACAAGATGGACGAATTCAAATTCAGTTTCGTAAAGGTGCCAAACCTATTGATTTCCGTGTCAGCACCCTGCCCACGCTGTTCGGCGAAAAAATTGTAATGCGTATTCTGAACTCAGATGCTGCTTCATTGAATATTGATCAGCTCGGTTTTGAAGATTTTCAGAAAGAATTACTACTGGAAGCCATTCATCGCCCCTATGGCATGGTACTGGTGACTGGTCCTACCGGTTCCGGTAAAACTGTATCGCTATATACCTGTCTGAATATATTGAATACAGAAAGTGCAAATATATCGACGGCTGAAGACCCTGCGGAAATTAATCTACCAGGTATTAATCAGGTTAATGTGAATGATAAACAGGGGTTAACATTTGCAGCAGCATTGAAATCTTTCCTGCGTCAGGACCCTGACATAATCATGGTGGGGGAAATCCGTGATCTGGAAACCGCCGATATTGCCATTAAAGCTGCCCAGACCGGTCATATGGTATTTTCGACCTTGCACACCAATAATGCCCCTGCCACCCTATCACGTATGCTAAACATGGGAGTGGCACCATTTAATATTGCCAGTTCAGTAAACCTGATCATGGCACAACGCTTGGTTCGTCGTCTTTGTTCATGCAAAGCACCAGCAGAACGACCGCCAGAACCTGCACTAAAAAAAGCCGGCTTTACAGATGAGGATTTAGCTAAAGATTGGACTTTCTACCGACCAGTAGGCTGTGATCGCTGTAAGAATAAAGGTTATAAAGGGCGTGCTGGTGTATATGAAGTCATGCCAGTTAGTGAGGAATTACAACGCATTATCATGAATAATGGCAACGAAGTCGATATTAGCCAGCAAGCATTAAATGAGGGATTGGTTGATTTACGTCATGCCGGCTTACTTAAAGTGATGGCAGGTATTACCTCACTGGATGAAATTATAGCCTGTACAAACGATTAAAACCAAATATCAATATTAGAATTAAATTTAGTATCTGCGGAAATGCACTATGAATAAACCAGTAGCAGTCAAAACCAGAACTTCTGGCACCAGTTACAGTTTCGAAGGTAAAAATCTTAAAACCGAACAGATTGTGCGCGGTGAGATTATTGCCAAAACCGAAGCAGAGGCACGAGCTAAATTGACGCGACGTCAGATTCGAGTAATTAGTATCAGTAAAGTCAAGAAAAGCAGACAAAAGAAAATTTCTCAGGCTGACATCACCGTCTTTACCCGACAACTTTCCACCATGATGAAATCAGGTTTGCCAATGATGCAAGCTTTTGATATCGCTGCGAAAGGCCATGCCAATCCAAGCATGACGTCAATGCTGATTAATATCCGTAATGAAGTTGAACAGGGTCATGCTTTGGCCGACTCATTTGCCAAATATCCTAAGTATTTTGATCGTTTTTACTGTAATTTAGTACGTGCTGGCGAAACAGGCGGTGTACTGGAATCCATTCTGGATAAACTATCTATTTATAAAGAGAAAACACAAAGTATTAAGAAAAAAGTTAGAGGAGCATTAACCTACCCAATCGCTGTAATTGTAGTGGCGATAGTATTGGTTTTTGTAATGATGATGTATGTACTTCCGTCATTTGGCAAAGTTTACCAAGAAATGGGCGTACCCTTGCCAGGATTAACTCAAATGATGATGGATATCTCCGACTTCTTCGTTGCATATGGCGTATATATGATTATTCTCACCATTGGCGGAGTAATAGGTTTTTTTAAATGGCTGCAAAAATCAGAAGATCTCCAAAAACGCATTGACTATATGTTATTAAAATTACCTATTTTTGGTCCAATTATACGTAAGGCTGCAATTGCACGCTGGTCGCGTACGACAGCCACCCTGTTCGCCGCCGGTGTACCCATGGTAGAAGTTTTGGATTCAGTATCTGGAGCAACGGGAAATATACGTTATGAAGAAGCAACGCGAGATATTCGCTCTAAAGTTAATCAGGGTATTTCCCTCACTTCGTCCATGCAGGCCACCGAACTGTTTCCAAATATGGTTATCCAAATGGCTATGATCGGCGAAGAATCTGGTTCCTTAGATGATATGCTTAACAAAGCTGCTGAATTTTATGAAGAAGATGTTGATACCGCCGTATCGCAATTATCATCATTAATGGAACCGATCATTATGGTCGTTCTGGGTCTTATCGTTGGTGTGATTTTAGTAGCAATGTACCTACCACTATTCAATATCGGTAATGCAGTCGGTTAAAATATCATGATAATTGAACCTTGGTTATACATACTTTCTGCGTTACTATTAGGATTAATGATTGGCAGTTTTCTCAACGTAGTCATCTATCGTCTTCCAATTATGATGGAACGCAGCTGGCAGGCAGAAGCGCGCCAAGCCTTGCAGATGCCTGTGGAAACATCTGCTCGTTTTAATTTGTGCTTTCCTGCTTCATCTTGCCCTCATTGCCAGCATAAAATCAAAATATGGCAAAATATCCCGCTGATCAGTTACCTGATATTACGTGGTCGCTGTGCACAATGTTCTACCCCAATCAGTCCTCGCTATATCTGTGTTGAACTAATAACCGGCCTAGCCTTCGCTGCTGTTATGTGGCGCTATGGTGCCACACCACTGGCTTTAGGTGGACTGATATTAACATCTGTGCTGATTGCGTTATGCTTTATTGATGCCGATACGCAGCTGTTGCCAGATCAATTAACCTTACCATTAATCTGGATGGGGCTGCTATTTAATTTATATAGCGGATTTATTACGCCAGCCGAGGCCATCTGGGGCGCAGTACTGGGCTATTTAAGTTTATGGTCATTATTCTGGGTATTTAAATTACTTACCGGTAAAGATGGCATGGGCTATGGCGATTTTAAATTACTGGCGGCACTTGGAGCCTGGATGGGAGCAACAACCTTACCAGTAATTGTTCTCATGGCCTCCTTGGTAGGGATTGTCGCTTCAATTATACTTAGAGTCACACGCGGACAACCCATGGCTTTTGGACCTGCTTTAGTAATTGCCGGTTGGATTGTATGGATGGCTGACAGCCAGATCAATCAGTTGATACAGTGGTGGTTGCAATTATCAGGATTAAAAGCATGACATTCTGGGTAGGGTTATCAGGCAGTATCGGTAGTGGTAAATCAACAGTAGCGGCATGTTTTGCCAGTCTGGGTGTACCGACACTGAGTGCTGATGAAATTTCACATCACCTTACTGCTTCTGGCGGAGAGGCCTTACCTCAAATCCGAGCAAATTGCGGCCATGATTTATTTTTAGCTAACGGCAATGTGGATCGACAACGATTACGTGACTGGGTTTTTGCCAGTAGTAATAATCGCACCATTTTAGAAAATATTTTACATCCCTTGATCTGGAACAAACTTTATGAGATCAAAAAAAAGATTGATAATACTGCCCCCTATGGCATTATAGAAATTCCACTATTAGCAGAAAAACCTGAATTTCAACAACTGGTTCACCGCATATTGATTATAGAAGCCCCGCTCAACCATCGGATAGAGCGGGTTCAGCTGCGCAGTGGGCTAAATGAAAATTTAACCCGCACAATCATCGCCCAGCAGGCTGACGACAATAAGCGAAAATCCATTGCTGATGATATCATTATCAATGATGGTAACTGGCAACAGCTGAATCATCAAGTTATGCATCTACATGGCATTTATAAAGCGCTAACATCGGTCAAGTCATGACAAAAATTATCCATTTCGAACATCCTCTATCTGAACGAGTACGTAACTTTCTGCGTATCGCTCATTTGTTCAAACATTTCCATGAAGTCAGCGTACGCACTGAGGCATGGGCACATCACTGTGCTTTGTTTGTGCTCTTCGAAATTATGGAAGCCGCCGCACGAGCCGAATTGAAATTGGATATATTACAAGAATTAGAACGTCAAAAAAGTTTGGCACGACAACAAGGTAAAGAAGGGCACGATCTACTGGATAAAATTCAGACAGCCATGTCCAACCTACAAAGTGTACAACAAAAATTTGGGCAGCACCTGCGCGAAAATGAATGGCTGATGGCCATTAAACAACGCATGTTCGTACCTGGCGGCACCAGTCCATATGATTTACCTTCATATTATTACTGGCAACAAAAAACGCCCTTAGAACGTGCAGAACAACTGCATGAATGGATTCAAAGTTTGCTACCCACGTATGAGGCTATCAATCTGTTATTAGATATATTGCATCAAAACAGCCTGTCAGTAGAATGCGTGGCCACGGACGGTAGTTATCAACATAATAGCTTAGGTCAAAACATCCATCTGCTAAGTATTAATGTAGCGGCAGATGCCAAAGCCTTACCGGAAGTATCTGCCAATAAATATTTTACTCATATTCGCTTTTTACAGGCTTCCCAAGAACAGGCTCGAGGCATAGTATTAACTACTGATATTCCGTTTACATTGATTATGTACAGTTTTGACTCGGTAATTAAGTAATGAATGAAAAAATGCGAACTGTTCTGTGCCCCAATTGTGGTAAAAGTGTTGTTTGGTCCACGGCCAATACTTATCGCCCTTTCTGCTCACAACGTTGTAAAATGATCGACTTGGGTGCCTGGGCCAGTGAAGATTATAATCTTCCGGCCAAGGAAGATCAGCCTTTGAGCGCAGAAATGAATTCAATTCAACACCAGTCTGTTGGTTAAATTCTTAATATCCAATTTATAGAAATATTCAATGACTACTCCTGCCCTTTTAATTGAACAGGCTGTCAAAACCTATGCCAATGGGTTTACAGCACTGAAAGGAGTCAGCTTTAGCGTACAATCCGGGGAATTTTTTGGTTTACTCGGACCAAATGGCGCAGGGAAGACGACTTTAATATCTGCCATGGCTGGGCTGAACCGGCTTAGCTCTGGAAGAATCACCATCTGTGGCCACGATGTCAAACGTGAAGCGACCACTACGCGTAAACTTCTTGGCGTGGTACCACAGGAACTTGTTTTTGATCCTTTTTTAAGCGTACGTGAAGCAATGCGTTTTCAATCGGGTTATTTTGGCATTCGCAATAACGATGACTGGATTGATGAAATTATTGCCAATCTAGGTCTAACTGACAAGGCCAATACCAATACCCGCAACCTTTCTGGCGGAATGAAACGACGCGTAATGGTGGCTCTTGCTTTAGTGCATCGTCCACCCGTTATCGTACTTGATGAACCTACCGCGGGCGTTGATATAGAACTACGTCAAAACTTATGGGAGTTTATCACCCGATTAAATAAAGCTGGCCACACCATTATTCTAACAACTCACTATCTGGAAGAAGCACAATTGCTATGTACTCGGATTGCCATGCTCAAGCACGGAGCAATCGTTGCTCTGGACAGTACCAAAAACCTGTTGGATAATGAATCAGACATACAGTTAGTGATGACACTGGATCATACTCTACCAGCAAGCCTACACAAATATCTCGTGCTGCAGGATGGTACCAACTATCAAATAAAGCTTACAGACTACAACCAACTGCTGAACATTTTACAGGAATTGCACATCCACAGAATCCATCTTAAAAACCTGCGCGTCATGGAAAATGATCTGGAAAATGTTTTTTTACGTCTAACCAGTGACCACATGAAAGGACAGGTATGAATATCTATGGTTGTTATACCCTGTTCAAAAAAGAAGTACTGCGATTTTGGAAAGTTGGTTTTCAAACCCTATCTGCTCCAATACTAACTGCTTTACTGTACCAGCTCATATTTGCCCAAGTAATGCAGGGACGCGCTGATATTCTACCTGGCGTCAGCTACAACGCCTTCTTAATTCCTGGACTAGCCATGATGTCGATGCTGCAAAATTCCTTTGCCAACGCGTCCTCCAGTCTGATCCAATCCCGCATAACCGGTAATCTGATTTTTATCCTGCTACCACCTTTGGGCACAGCCTCCATTTTTTGTGCTTATGTTGGTGCCGCCATAATACGCGGTTTAATGGTAGGTATAGGTGTTATTGCTGTAACCGCCTTTTTTGGTTTACCGCAGCCTTATTACTTTGGCTGGATCATCTTATTTGCTATATTAGGTTGCGCAGTCATGGGAATGTTTGGCCTGTTAGCAGGTATCGTAGCAGAAAAATTCGATCAACTGGCCGCCTTTCAAAACTTCCTAATAATGCCATTAACATTTTTATCTGGTGTATTTTACTCAATCAACAATTTGCCAGCATTTTGGCGTTCACTCAGTCACTTCAATCCTGTTTTCTACATGATAGACGGTTTTCGTTTTGGTTTTTTCGGACAAAGTGATTCCTCACCATGGCTCGCTCTAAGCGTAGTCGGTAGCTTTGCGGTTGCATTGTGTATCCTAACCTGCAGTCTGCTTAAATCAGGTTGGAAATTACGCAACTGAACACACTAAAACGCTATAATAGCTGACATTTATTAACTGCTAATTTCGAGCACTTATGTTAACACCAGAAAAAGTTAAAGCCATGATCGCCAACCTTTTACCGTGCGAATATCTTGAGGTAGAAGGTGATGGCCATCACTTTTTTGCCCAGATCGTCTCCAGCGTATTTGAAGGTAAAACGCGTTTGGCTCGTCACCGTCTGATCAAAGACGGCTTATCTGAACAAATTGCCAGTAATGAATTACACGCCCTGTCCATAGCGACAGCAGCCACTCCGGCCGAATGGGCATCCAAACAGCGTTAATTAAATCAGACAAAGACATTTGTCTGACTTATTGGAAGTTACTATGGAAAAATTAAAAATTCGCGCAAATGGCGCATTAAACGGCGAAATCACCATTTCCGGTGCCAAGAATGCTGCACTACCGCTACTGTGCGCCTCATTACTAACCCGCGAAACCTTGCATTTAACGAATGTTCCCATGTTGCGGGATGTGAAAACCACACAAAAATTATTGCAAGGCATGGGTGCTCGTGTATTAACAGATAATGTCCACGAATTCGAAATCAATTGTAGCAATATTAATCACACCTGCGCACCATATGATCTGGTAAAAACCATGCGTGCCTCCATTCTGGTATTAGGACCAACACTGGCTCATTTTGGAGAAGCACAAGTCAGCTTACCAGGTGGCTGCGCAATCGGTTCCCGCCCGGTTGACCAACACCTAAAAGGGTTAGAAGCAATGGGAGCCGACATTAGTATCGAACATGGCTATGTCAAAGTACGAGCACAACAACTTCAAGGTGCCCATATCGTGATGGATATGGTTACAGTAACTGGTACCGAAAATTTGCTAATGGCTGCAACCTTAGCTAATGGCACCACCATACTGGAAAATGCCGCCATCGAACCAGAAGTAACTGACCTTGCCGACTGCTTGGTCAAAATGGGCGCGAACATCCAGGGCATAGGTACTCCAACATTAACTATTCAGGGGGTGGATAAATTACACGGCTGCAGCCATAGCGTGGTGCCTGATCGTATAGAAGCCGGAACATTCCTATGCGCCGTAGCGATGACCGGTGGTAAAGTCGTATTGAAAAAAGCCGCTCCAAAAACCATGCAAGCCGTTCTGGAAAAACTGAGTGAAGCGGGTGCCATTATTGAAGTAGGCGATGACTGGATTGCCATCGATATGCATCAGCGTCCTAAAGCTGTAGATGTTCGAACTCTGCCATACCCTGCATTTCCGACAGATATGCAGGCACAATTTATGGTCATGAATGCCATTGCAACAGGTAGCAGCAAAGTGGTTGAAACCATATTTGAAAACCGTTTCATGCATGTACCCGAACTTAACCGTATGGGTGCACAAATTTCCGCTGAAGGCAATACCGCAATTATCCAAGGTGTAGAACAGCTTTCAGGTACCACAGTGATGGCAACCGATCTGCGCGCTTCAGCCAGCCTTGTTCTGGCTGGGTTAGTGGCCAGTGGCGAAACCACTATTGAGCGCATCTACCATCTTGATCGAGGCTATGAAAATATCGAGCAGAAACTGGGGGATGTCGGCGCAATTATTGAACGCGTTCATGATCATTAATCATCAATAACCGTAGACTCAGGCTGTCTATATAAGTACAGACAGCCTTTAATCTTTGAAAATGGGCTTAAGAATTCTGGGGCCTATAAAAATAATTTTTTAATATGCAATAGCCAGTAGACATTGAATTGAATATTTAAAGAATAATGAACCAATTCACATCAACATCTTCTATGCAATCCAAAGGATAATTCTAAATTAATGAATTTTAAATTCATCAGACAGGAAGTACAAATACTTAGCCTCGAATTTAACGTACTGAACCATGACCACAGATCATTACCATTTCATTAGCTAAAAAAATACAAAATTAACACTATAAAAAATGACTAAAGCCTATTTTCGAACAGACCAACAGCAATCTAAGCACAAATGGAATCATAATTATTGCTGCCACCACCAGCAAGCTATATCATGTCAATAACCATTCATTTACAAACACAAACATTAATCTACTAAGGCGTAAAACATCATGACAGTCTCAGTTAGCGATTCTCATCAAGATGCAGCCTTGTCTGCAGACATCACCTTTTTGACACAGAGTTTACTGAACATTCTACAACAAGAAACCTCAACTCAAGTCCAAACCGTGCTACGCCAGCTCCTTGAGGGACAACAGCCACAGCAAACCATCCAGCAAGCAATCCCTACCTTAAATCTGCAACAGCTACAAGACCTGATTCGCGCCTGTAGTTTGTTTGCTCAGCTGTTGAATATCGCTGAAGATGCACATCATGAGCGGCAGGTCAGTAAGCATACTGAGCAACAAACAAAACGCACCAGCTTTGTTCACGTCCTCAAGCAACTACAACAGCAACACATCAGCCGCGACGAACTTGAACAAACCCTTAAGCATACCAGTATTAGTGCGGTACTTACAGCACATCCAACCGAAGTACAGCGTCAGAGTATTCTGTGTTTCCAACGATTTATCCGAACATTGTTAAGCGAACGCGACCACAGTCAACAGCCATACAGCAAAGAGCTACAACAAGAAATCGAAGCCTTACTGTTGGCTTTATGGCAAACCGATGAAACCCGACATTTCAAAATCAGCGTTAGCGATGAAATATACAACAGCGTCACTTATTTCCCCTTGAGCTTTTTCAAAGCGATTCCAGCACTATACCGTAAACTTCACCACCGACTTGCCAATATTTATCCCAATACTTCACTTCCAGATGTAATCAGCATTGGCAGCTGGGTTGGTGGTGATCGTGATGGCAATCCACACGTTAATGCTGACTCATTACAAGAAGCTTTCACTTTTCAAGCCAATACCCTTTTTCCATATTATCAACAATGTCTGGAAGAGCTATATCAACTACTCCCACTGTCATCGCGCCGTATTCATACCGATAACATTGTCGTTTATATGGCTGAGCAATCACCCGATACCGATACTGCCCATAGTGAAGAACCTTATAGACGCGCGCTCGCCTACATTCAAGCGCGTCTGCATGCAACTGCACAACGACTGTGCATCCAACTTAACAGTCCCTACCAAGGTCTATCTGCTTATCTACAACCGGCAGAACTACTGCAAGACCTCAAAAATATTGCTCACTCCCTACATCAAAATGGTAGCGCCCTGATCGCTCAGGGCAAACTGACCGATTTAATTCGTTCCGTATCCTTATTTGGCTTTCATCTGATGTCCGTTGATTTACGTCAGCATGCAGCCAAGCATGCTGACGTAGTAGCCGAACTGTTTGAGCATGCAGATCTTGAAAACTTTGCAAGCTTAACCGAAGAAGACAAACAACGGGTCTTATCGCGCGAATTAAGCACCCAGCGTCCGCTGTATAATCCTTATATAAACTACAGTTCCCTTACTATGCGTGAGCTGGCTATATTCCATACTGCTGCCGATATCAAAAACCGTTATGGAGAGGCAGCAATCAATCAATGCATTATTTCTAATGCCGAGACCGTCAGTGATATTCTGGTGGTTGCCCTACTATTGAAAGAAACGGGGCTACTAACCATCAATAATAAAGTTCCCAACAGTCGGATTAACATCGTTCCTTTATTTGAAACCATTGATTCACTGCATAATTGCATTGACATCATAAATCAACTTTTCAATTTGTCTTGGTATCGCGCATTGTTAAGAAGCCGTGGCAATCTGCAGGAAATCATGCTCGGTTACTCTGACAGCAATAAAGATGGTGGCTACGTTACCAGCCAATGGTCACTGTATCAGGCAGAGTCCCAACTGGTACAATTATTCAAAAAGCATCACGTCCGTCTGCGCCTATTTCATGGCCGCGGAGGCAGTATTGGTCGTGGTGGTGGCCCAGCCTTTGATGCCATTCTGGCCCAGCCTGCCGGCAGTGTAGCTGGACAGATACGCATTACTGAGCAAGGTGAAGTCATTACCGCCAAATACGCAGCACCATCCAAAGCTAAACGCAACCTTGAAGCCTTGATCGCCGCCACCTTGGAAGCGACCCTGCTACCACCACATAACCGCGAGCCTAATAGCAAACTAATGGATGAACTATCCAGCTATGCGTTCAATCACTATCGGCAACTGATTACTTATCCCGGCTTTATAGACTACTTTCTGCAAACCAGTCCGATTCAGGAAATTGCCAGCCTAAACATCGGAAGCCGTCCTGCCAGTCGTAAAAGCTTGACTAAAATTCAAGATTTGCGTGCTATACCTTGGGTATTTTCGTGGACTCAAAATCGCCTGATGTTGCCTGCTTGGTATGGCTTTGGAACTGCTGTAGCTAAACTGATTGAACAAGACAGTAATAATCTGCAACGCTTACAGCAACAGGCTCAGCATAGCCCATTCTTTCAAACTATGCTGGCAAATATGGAACAGGTTATGGCCAAAGCCGACCTGACCATTGCCGCAGCATATGTGAACTTGGCCGATAACCAGCAGGTCGCACAAACTATATTTCGCATGTTGACTAGCGAATTTGAGCTCAGCCTTCAGGCTTTACTCAGCATTAAACAACATCAGCATTACTTGAGTGATAACCACACATTGGTAAAGTCACTTGCACTACGTATACCTTATCTGAACGCCTTAAACTGGCTGCAGATTCACCTGTTGCAGCAACAACGCCAACAAGCTGACACCAACGAAATATTGCCACTAATCCATCTTACCATCAACGGTATTGCTCAAGGACTGCGTAATACCGGCTAAATATTGTTATTAAAGAGTAAGCCCATTTTCACTGATTACATTTACCGACCAGTATTTGCATTTCTAACCTAAATAAGGTATTTAACTAGCCCTAGCAAGTTATTGGACATACCTAAAGCAACAACTTGAAATAATCCAATAACGACCCAATGTAATTTAACAATTCACCCTTTTGCAGAGGAACAAAAATGCAACCGGAAAATAACACAGAAAATGAAACTCAGACTAACGAAGAAATCGAGACTACAGAACCAGTAGCTGAGTCCGAACCAACAATTGAAGGATTACAGGCACGTATCAGCGAGCTTGAAGGTCAGCTTAAAGATGAACAGCTCAGAGCATTGGCCGCAGAACAGAATTTGCGGCGGCGTCATCAGGAAGAAATTGAAAATGCCCACAAATTTGCCGGTCAGAAATTTGCTACTGCCATGCTGCCAGTTAAAGATTATTTAGAGATGGCTTTGCAAGATCAAAGTGGTAATTTTGATGCTTTAAAAATGGGTGTTCAAATGACCCTGACAGAATTACAAAAAGCATTTGATCAGTCAAATGTCAAAGAGATTGATCCCAAAGCCGGTGATAAACTCGATCCGCATCAGCATCAAGCTCTGCAAAGCGTTGCCAGTGAACAGGAACCCAATACCGTCGTTTCCGTAATGAAAAAGGGCTATGCCCTTTCCGATCGTGTATTACGTCCAGCAATGGTTACCGTGGCCAAAGCGGCTGATGCTGAATAAGTATACTTAACGAAAACCGTTAAGTATTCTCCACGCTTAACGGTTTTAATTTAAATCAATTTTAATCCTTATATAACCACAATCTTGTACACACTTTCTTCAACCCTTAATTTATTAACTTGGTCAGAGCACTTTAGATGAGAGCTATATCTCTCCAACGCAGCAATATCACCACACAGGCGCCAGCTCCTCTATCGAAGCACAACAATGACAAAATCATGAATCCATTTACTGTATCAAGTTATCACGTGTGACCAACTAGCCATCTATACGAACATTATCCCCTACTGTGATACCACTGATTTATGCTGCTATTTTGTTATTGGCTGGGGTAAAATGAACACGTGCAGCATTCAAATACATTTCATTATAAGATAATGGTATTATACTGCCATGCTAGTGGCGGCAATGCTGCCAAAAACACGGCATTCTGTTTAAATATCAGTCTTATAACCATCTTTTCATTAGCCATAAATCACCAAACCACGAACCAGTCAGTTGATGAAAAAGCTGCGCCTCAATCATAGAGATAGACAGTACGATGCAAGACACATGCAGGCATACTGAATCCAGTAAACTGGCGTAATTTTCACCTTAGGTAACACAAAAGGCTGCATTTGAGATCACTATTTGTAATGAGCCGTCACCTGTGGCTATCGGTGGTAAGTATACATAATCCACACCATCTGCTAAATATGCCAAAATAATTATCTTTAGCGAATAAAGTGGTAACCGCCATTAAACCAAATTTAATAATAGGATAACTACTAATAACTTAATTTATTGATAAATATACCATCATATAATCTGATTCAGACATAAGTTCATAGCATATAATGAATTGAGGCATAAATAAATTTTAAACAATACCATTACCAGTTAAATTTTCGATCGCCACAATCATCTCGTGCATCAGTGGCCGCAAACAACACAAATTTGCTAAACCGACAGCACAAATACTCTTCTTATAAACCTATTATTGTTCAGCAATCACATCAATAAACACCAACGGTTCCTTACCAGTATTAGCCAACCCATGTGATTGCCCTTTTCGCGCAATCGTCACATCACCAGCCTTTACTTGGTGGGACTGACCATCACTATCTGTAAAAGTGCCAACTCCAGAAACGATAATATAGGCATCCTCATTATTTTTATGCTGATGAAATCCGATTGAATCTCCAGGTTGCAATGTCATCCAACCAATCTCCTTAATGGCCTCATTTTTTTGTGCAGCCTCTCGTCTAAAAGCAAACTGGCCTTGCAATGTGCCTTTGCCACCAGCAGCAGCTGTGCGATTAACACCTATAAAACCACTCTCAACATAAACATCTGCTGACGCCATAGCCGACACACTAAACATGATTAAAGCAACCAAGCATCTTGATATCATTTTGTACTCCTATTGTATATTCGTTTGAAATTTGGCCAAACTTTTGTGCTGATAACGGTACTATCCTACACACTAACAAAATTGCTGCTCTACCAGTATGTTTGTTAGCAGACTGCCATCGCCATTTAGACGTTTCTACATTGGCCAACTCTGCCATCCACTCGCACATCATCTCCAGCGTTAGTTCCATTGATTTTACTTGCAAATTTTTTGTTCGCTGGAATAAGATGAACGTTTACAGTTAGTGGCCGCATACCCTTATAAGAAGATGCGATTAACAAACCTTTCTTACTACCTGCTATCCTACCACTATGCCTATTTTGGTAAAAATCAAATATCTGTGAATATTTGTTTATTACCCATCATACCTCAGCCTACAAACCAATCATACGTTGAGAGCTTTGAAAACCAGTCATAAGCATTAGATTTATGATGTAATAACCAAGCTGACATAGGATAACCAGCGATTGGGGTTGTTTTACTTTCGACAACACCAAAGATGACTTTTTGCGGTATTGCAGTTTGTAATGGTTCATCACCCCCTGCGAAGGTAATTACGTATAATCTACATTCTCCTTTAAAGATTCTGGCATAAATACTCTCGGAAAATCGCGCCCAAAGCGCCACCAGCTCAGCAATACATAAACAAACAGAGGAAAATAAAGTAATACTTATTTATCCCCAAAGTACCGTCGCTATTGTAATAAAATTAAATAATTAACTTTTTATTACATAAAAACAAACAAATTATATGATAACTAATACAAAAGAGGAAGTTACCTTATTATTCTGCGATGTAAAGAAAATAGAATAAAATCGTACATGGCTCGTCACCATTTACCGGAGTAAAACCTCTACCGTATCAAAAATAGAATGAATTTATATAGAGTTTAATATCACTATATAAACTACAGAAAATGAATTCCCAAATAAAAAAATTGACAATATATATCAAAAATTAATCACAAACAGCAACCTAGCTTAAAAAACCAACTGAATACATAAGATAAATTGCTAAAACTATATTATTTGGGTTAAAGGAATTATCACCATAAAATAAAAAATGAGTAGAAACCGTATACAGTTTCTATAGTATACATACATTACCACGCAGATCCATAAAGAATAGCATTATTATCTGCTATAAACTCGTACACAAAAAACCAAATAAACAAACGAATACTTATTTGTAGTCCTTATGATATTAAAAAAGATTCTTGATTATTTCATTACTCTCCCCTAGTTAAAAACGCTAAACAACAAAAATCTAACAGATATTGGCTATTAATTTAATTATCATCTATATTGGCCTATTAGCTGCTGTGCTAAATTATTTGTTAAGTACTTATCTTTTATTTGCCACAATATTGATCTAACACTTTAGCTGAAGTATTTTGGCACAAAATGCCCTAGTTATTTAGATATAAAGTACAATTAATTGCCTATTTTAATTCATAAACTCATGATAATAATTATTTACTTCCTATTGTTAGGCAAAAATTAAGTTTATAACAGTCATTCTCTTGACTGAATAAAGCTTAGCAGATTAATTTCGTAAACCAAATAACATAATTACTAAGATCATCATAATTTACCTCTTTAAATACAAGCCAAGGATCTTTTTCTTGCACAATAGGGAAAATATCAGCGCATTGAAGATTTTCTCGCCAAATGCCATCAAAAATCTTTACAAACTGGTTAATCGGCAATGTCTTCGCTGTTCTCTACAAAAATCAACTGCATTAACTTTAACAGCCAAATCGTATTCGCCTAGATGACTATATTGACTGGTTTGATCGCTCTTTTCGAACAGAAGTATTAGTTGATATCTGTCTAACAATCAAGAACAAGCAAGACGAGTAACCGAAGAATAACTAACCATTTTTAACAGCAAAAGACTTTATGAGGCATTAACAAACATGATACCCATTGAATATAAAAATTAAAACACGCAATATCATTTTCTAGGTATGTAACTATCCCCTAAAATAGTACAGCGCAAAAGTAGAAAATTCTCTTCATTAACCCCCAGAGGATTTAAACATGAAATAAATAACACCCTATCAATTCGTAGCTATTTTATAAGAAGCTGAAGTTGGTATTCTTATTAAAAATTTGCGGTATATATGGCATCGGCAATTCGACTTTTTATAAATGGCGGGAAAAATATGGTGGTATGGAAAC
The DNA here is from genome assembly GCA_024103515.1 of Snodgrassella sp. GTDB lineage: Bacteria > Pseudomonadota > Gammaproteobacteria > Burkholderiales > Neisseriaceae > Snodgrassella. The sequence goes on from JAGGIK010000018.1 coordinate 33,293, forward strand.
CTCCGATCGCAAACGTTTAAAGGAGCTGGAGGCTGAAAACCGCAAGCTTAAACAGATGTTTGCTGAGCTCAGTTTAAAATCTCAGCTTCAGGAGCAAATCATAAAAAAGTTTTAGTATCCACTCACGCAGGTAAAGCCTGGGCTCTGGAGT
>JAGGIK010000019.1 GCA_024103515.1 Snodgrassella sp.
GTTGAATTCGCCATGCCATATATACCGCAAATTTTTAATAGGAATACCAACTTTAGCTTCTTATAAAATAGCTACGATCTGATGTTCAGTCATCTTTTTCATGTTTAAATCCTCTGTGGGTTAATGAAGAGAATTTCTACTTTGAGGCTGTACTATTTTAGGGGGTAGTTACAATGACTTTAATCGTGAGGCGCTAGGCATTGATATGGCAGTCAGTTTACCAGCTGGCAGGATTATCCGTTATCTGGATAAACTGGCCGAATATCATGGTTATCCACTCAAAATACGAATAGATAATGGACCGGAATTCACCGGAAACACGTTTACTAATTGGGCAAAATCACATGGTATAACGATAGAGTACATCAACCCCGGCAGCCCATATCAAAACGGGTATATTGAACGATTTAACCGTTCGTACCGTACAGAAGTAATAGATTTATATCTATTTAATAATCTAGAACAAGCAAGAAAGGTAACCGAAGAATGGCTAACCATTTATAATACTGAAAGGCCTCATGAAGCACTAAATAATATGACGCCGATTGAGTATAAAACACTAAAACAAGCAGCATGATTTTCTACGTTTGTTTTGTACTAAGTTTGGGATATTTACAATGCGTTTATTGGTGGAAGATTTACCTTCATTAATAACTCTTCAGCTAAGTGATTAAGCCAAATTCGTCTCAATAAGCTTATATGCAAGCTATTCATATCGGTTATGCCGTTGCCGGCATGGATGTAATCAGAATTGGTTATGATATGCCTGATTCATGATTGTTGCTAATTGTTTGTACACATTGCGACAGTATTAATCATTGAAAATTTATTGGTGGTTTATCACGCGGCAACGGCGAGGCTAAGTATAGAAATCATTTCCGGACATGGTATGGTACTGTTGCGGGATTGTATCCGTACTAAATGGATATTTGTATGGTACAGCCAGCACGCTGCTGATATCGGGATTATAGGATGATTGATGTGAGAGAAAATAAATGTGTGTGCCTGTATCACAGTAATCAGACAAAATAAAACCGTCATCAGATGGTTTCATGCTGGTTATTGGTGACGCAGTGGCTGGTGGTATTCAATGGTATTGCCATTGATAAATATAATCAGCATCTGCCTGATGGAATGCGAATTTGACTTTAATAACCGCAGTCAAAACCTGTATACGATTCTACTCAGGCCATTTGAGCGCCAGCCGATTGTTACCTCTATAGCCAGATTAAAACAAAAGTGGGCGCAGAAATATTCGCCCGTTTTTGTGTACTGGTTTGGTGCAGATTAGGTTTGGCTACCGCCAACGGTAAGACCAGCATCAATACGTAAAGTGGGTTGTCCCACGCCTACCGGAACGCTCTGGCCGTCTTTGCCACATACGCCTACGCCGCTGTCCAGACTGGTGTTATTGCCAATCATACTGACGTGTTTCAATACCTCAGGGCCGCTGCCGATGATGGTGGCACCTTTTACCGGATATTGTAGCTTGCCGTTTTCAACCCACCATGCTTCTGAAGCGCTGAATACAAACTTGCCGCTAGTAATGTCTACTTGCCCGCCACCAAAATTTACTGCATATAAACCTTTATCAACAGACGCAATAATTTCTTCAGGATTAAGCTTGCCGTTTTCCATATAGGTATTAGTCATACGCGGCATCGGTGCTGAGGCATAGTTTTCACGGCGGCCATTACCGGTTACCGGTACACCCATCAGGCGGGCATTGGTTTCGTCCTGCAAATAACCGCATAAAATACCGTCTTCAATCAGCACGGTGCGTCTGGTGGCATTGCCTTCATCATCTATATTCAGTGAGCCACGACGTTCAGCAATATTGCCCTGATCCACCACAGTAACACCTTTGGCGGCAACACGTTCACCCAGACGGCCAGCAAATGCACTGGTACCCTTACGGTTAAAATCACCTTCCAAACCATGACCAACTGCTTCATGCAACAATACACCCGGCCAGCCGTTACCCAATACCACAGTCATCAAACCTGCTGGTGCAGGACGTGCCTCCAGATTAGTTAGTGCCTGTGCCACAGCCGTATCCACATACGATTTGAGCATGGCTTCATCAAAATAGCCCAAATCAAAGCGGCCGCCACCACCACTGCTGCCTTGTTCACGCCGCTCTCCCTGTTTGGCAATTACAGTAACGGATAAACGTACTAGCGGGCGGATATCTGTATGTACCCGTCCGTCCAGCCGAGCCAGATAAATCAGTTCGTGTTCGCATACCAGCCCGGCCATTACCTGCACAATGCGTGGATCTGCTGCTTTTGCCAGTGTTTCTACTCGCTGCAATAAGGCCACTTTGGCTGCCGCATCCAGACTCAGCATCGGATTAGCCATTCCATACAGCGGTTTGGCCAGTGGCTGCGTAGTTAAACCAACGGAGCGTTGCTGGCCGGCCAGACCAATTGCCCGTACCGCCTGCGCAGCATTGGTTAATGCCTGTACATTCAGATTATCGGCATAGGCAAACGCCGTTTTTTCCCCGCTTACCGCGCGCACCCCCACGCCTTGCTCAATCTGGAAACTGCCTGATTTCACCATGCCTTCTTCCAAATGCCAGCTTTCATAGGTACTGCGTTGGCAGTAGATATCGGCATAATCAATGTGGTGAGCTCCCATCAGTGACAATGCATGAGTAAAATCAGCCGCAGCCAGCTCGTTATCGGCCAGTAGCTGTTGGTGAACAAATTGAGCAGTTTGGGTAGAGATAGACATGAGCAATAACAAGTTGGGTGGTGATAAAAAGCACAAACAGGGAAAAGGTTTAACCACAATGCAATTGTGGGCAATTATACCGAAAACAAGCTGTCTCTGTGTGATAGCCATCAGTCATATCAACAGCAGAAATTGTGTTGTTTTAGTGACAGGAAAAAACATTATGTAAAAATTACTATAATGATATTGATAATTATTATCATTATATTATAATGTGTCTTACCAGTTAGTTAGCGATAGTTAACTGGTAATGACCTCAAAAATTTTTAACCTATTTTCAGGAGCGAGCTAACGATTAGCGTTAAATTTTGCATCAAAACTCAAAAACCGAAAACACCAAACCCACTGATAATTCAGTGGGTTTGGTGTTTAAAAACCACATTTTCAGCAATCAGACCAAATTATCACTGGCATAGCCTTGCGGATTGAGCTCCTGCCAGCGCCAGGCATCCGCCATCATACAGGCCAGATCACGCTGCGCCTGCCAGCCCAGTTCTTGTGCTGCGCGTTCAGGATTGGCATAGCAGCTGGCGATGTCTCCGGCACGGCGCGGAACAATCTGATAGGGAATTTTCTGGCCGCTGGCTGCTTCAAATGCGCGTACAATTTCCAGTACCGAATAGCCCTGACCCGTACCCAGATTGTAAATATGCACCCCCGGCCGGTTGCCCGTAGCACGCATTGCACTTAAATGCCCATCGGCCAAATCCATTACATGAATATAATCGCGTACGCCTGTACCATCGGCAGTAGGATAATCGTCACCAAATACCGATAATTGTGCCAGCTTGCCTACCGCTACCTGACAGATATACGGCAGCAGATTATTCGGAATACCATTCGGGTCTTCGCCAATCAGGCCGGATTCATGTGCACCTACCGGATTGAAATAACGCAGTAAGGTGATACTCCAGCGCACATCTGCCGCCTGTGTATCCATTAACATCCGCTCCACCATATATTTGGAGGTGCCATATGGATTGGTTGTGCCACCGGTAGCAGCTGTTTCATCAATCGGAACTGTATCCGGCGTACCGTATACGGTGGCGGAAGAGCTGAACACCAGATTAAATATTCCTGCTTTCGTCATTTCTTCCACCAAAATCAAGCTACCACTGACATTATTATCATAATATTTCAGTGGTTCGCGCACACTTTCACCTACGGCTTTCAGACCGGCAAAATGCAGCACATGCTCAATGCTGTGACGGGCAAATATATCTTGCAGCAAGCTGCGATCGCGGATATCTCCCTGATAAAATATTACTTCTTTACCCGTAATCTGGCTTAAACGCGGGAATACCGCAGGTGAAGCATTGCACAGATTATCAATAATAACCACCTCGTGGCCGGCATTGAGTAATTGTACAGAGGTATGGGAGCCGATAAAGCCGGCACCGCCTGTTACCAGAATGGCCATAAACTATCCGTAATGATTTTTAAATAAAACAAAGCAATAACCAGCAATCAGGCAGCAGTGCGCCACCTGTCTTGTCTGACTACATTAATTAATAACTCATGTGTGAGCAACTTACTGTAATTATAGCCTGATTGTATTAAACCGAGAGTAGATTAATAAAGCGTCACTAATTTTTAGCGGCAAAGGATGTTAGCCAGCACCAAAACGTAACAGCATAATTTACCTGAATAAGTTCTGGCAGCAATGTATGGATGACTATTTAAGATGTTTTTTACCAACACTGCGCAAATAATGGCTATTTATCATTAGAATAATATTTACACATATTATTCTTTGGTGTACATTTGCAGTACCTCACTACTGCTAGAGCTAGCAGTTAAACAACTTTCAGCAATGTATTATTTCTATATTGTAGCTGTATTAATTTTCTTTCTTTCAACAACCACAAAAGCAGCCAGATTCCGGCTAATCTGCACATGTTTATTTCTTTCTCAAATAAATAATAATTATTTTTTTGAAGAAAAATACACAAAATCATGTGATATCTGATTACAGATTATATTTATTTAATATGCTTATTAAATTATTTTCGCATCAATGTCATTGAATCAATGCATATTATATATGTATAAATAATCTGAATAAGCTTTATATCATATTTTATTAATATTTATAACTACACAGATTTAGACAAATGGAAAAATTTATAAAAATATTGGATGAAAAAGGCATTAAATATACGGTTGTAAATGACGCAATCAGCGTACATCAAAATCTAAATTTTTTTCAAACTAATCTTAAATATTTACCTGCTAATTTAACAGTGTATGGTGGTCTAACCTTATCTTCTACTAAAATAAAAAAGCTGCCTGATAATTTGACTGTTCAAGGGAAGTTATGCTTAGGACGTACACAAATTAAAGAACTACCGGCAGATTTAAAGGTTGGCGGTTATCTGTATTTGAGTTATACCGATATCACAATATTGCCAGAAGATTTAACAGTGAATGGTGATTTGAGTATACATTGCACTAAAATTGAGAAATTGCCAGAAAATTTAACTGTAGTCGGTAATCTTGATGCTTCAGAAACCGCCATTACCAAATTACCAGACAAGTTCAATATAAAAGGCAGTATATGTCTGAAAGATAGCAAAATCAATATTTTACCTGATAATTTACAGGTAAATGGTGATCTGGATTTAAGCAATACACAAATTAATAAACTTCCGGCAAACCTCAATGTGGCCGGCAGCCTGAATCTGCATAATACTAGAATAAACAAACTTCCTGATGATTTGGTTGTAGGGAGAAGTCTGTATTTAAGTGGCACTGATATAAAAAAATTGCCGCCTAATTTAACTATTAATAGAAACTTAAGTCTGGATGGCACAAAAATAAAAAAATTGCCGGCAAATCTTACTGTAAACGGCTGGCTGTCCTTAGCAAACACGCAAATCTATCAACTATTGAAAAATTATAATGGCACATTTAATAATCTGGATTTAACTTTGTATAGAATAAAGAAACTTCCAGATAATATAAGAATAAGAAATGATTTAAATCTGGAATTTTCCGATATCAAAAAATTGCCAGACAATCTAAACATAAATGGTGATTTAATTCTGGCGGAGTCGCAGATTGAGAAATTGCCAAAAAATTTAAATGTAGGCGGGGCGCTATATCTTGAATGGACTGGAATTAAAAAGCTGCCCAAAAACCTTAGCGTTGGCGGTACTCTAGATTTGCGAGGAACCAAAGTTAAAAAATTACCCAAAAATTTCAATGTTAAAAATGGACTGAATATCAGTTTTACCGCAATTGACAGGCTACCGGAAAATCTGCAAGAAATAAATGAACTGGTTTTAACCGGTACCAAAATCAGAAGTTTACCTGATAATCTGCGCATAGAAACTGATTTAACAATAAGTGAAAGCAAAATAAAAAAACTGCCAGACAATCTATATGTAGGTGATACACTTGATATAAGCAAAACCAAAATTAAATCTTTGCCAGCAGGTTTGAAAGTAGGAAAATGCATGATACTGAATGACACTAAAATCAGTAAATTGCCGAATAATTTGAAACTTAGTCATGGCATAAATCTAAAAAATACTGCCATCAGATCTCTGCCTGAAAATCTGGATGTCAGATGGCTACGTCTGAGCCTTAACAAGATAAAAAACATTGCCTATCGAAAAAACTGTACTTCTAAAAAGAAAACGATTTTTGCTGCCTATCTGCATGAAGAGTTTAAAATTTTTATGAATGAATTCCTCATTGGCAATCTGGAACAATTCGAACAGTATGCTGACAAAGAATTTTACAAGCCAGAAGCCAGTGAACTTAAACAGGCGGCAAGAGATTGTGTTGTGCAGTTGCAGCAAAAACTATCTGTTAAATAATATCTGCTGGTCTATGTGATTGTTTGATTCAGGTAATCATCAACTGATGGTTACCTGAATTTAGTAAAAATCTCTGGATATCCATTTAAGCATGGTTGAAGTATTTTAAAGGGGATAACAATATAGGTAATGTATTTTAGCTAACTAACTTGACTTTTAAACTGATTGTCTTGTGCACCGATGGTGGCAGATATTCAGGCTTATTGTGTAGCCTATAAAAGGAATGACTTGGATATTATAGTATTTAATATTATTTGCAGCGATAGCTAGCGGCAAATATCAATGTTTAGGATATTGATTTTTAGTAAAAATATACACTAAAATGCAAATTTGTATATTACTGGCTGAATAATTCTAAACATGACTAATATGAATATTAAATCGTCTTTAAAAAGGAGGTGGCGTTGGATTCGGAACAAAATAAATCCAAATAAGCAGAAAAATTCTGCTGATATACAAAAAGAGAAAAAATATGAGTATCAGAAATTAACACCTTATACCGATGTAGAATTAGATGCTTATCAAGAAGCATTCGATTATGTGTTTGAACACGAAGATGTCAGAAATGTAGCAATATCAGGCGCATATGGTTCGGGTAAAAGCAGCCTGATTGAATCGTATAAAGAGAAGATTAAACGTATTCAAGTAAACAACCGCCAAGACGAAAGTCAGAGTAAAAACCAAAAGTTTTTGCATATATCACTGGCTCATTTTCGTTCAGAAAATAATCAATTATCTGTACACCCAAACGACAAAGAAAATTCAGTACATGCGACTAATGAGTTAGCTGTTCTGGAAGCTAAGATTCTTAATCAGCTGATTCATCAAATTCCAGCGGAACAAATACCGCAAAGCAATTTTGCTGTTAAAAGAATAATCAGTAAAAGAGATTTATTGGGTATCACTATAAGTAGTATTATTTTTATTCTTCTGATGCTGGATATTATTTTCACGGCGACATGGAAAGCGTTTGTTTTATCTTTGGATGATAGTTGCTTAAAAGATTTGTTACTAACGTCAACAACTAATAGCTTCATATTGTCTTGTGGTATATGGAATATTGCTTTGTTTGCAATTTTTCTCAACTATGTAATTAAAATTCAGAAACATAAAAATATATTCAAAAAACTAAAATTACAGGGCAATGAAATAGAAATTGTCACGGAATGCAGTGATTCTTTTTTTGACAGGTATTTAAATGAAGTAGTGTATATATTCGCTAATGCTAATGTAGATGTAATTGTATTTGAAGATATCGACCGGTTTGAGAACCGACATATCTTTGAACGGTTACGGGAAATCAATACTCTAGCGAATAATCAGCTTAAACAGTATCAGAAAAAGCATACATTGAGATTTTTCTATTTGCTGCGTGATGATATCTTTTCCACCAAAGACAGAACAAAATTTTTTGATTTTATTATTCCGGTTATTCCTGTTGTTGACGGTTCGAATTCCTATGATCAACTAATAATATTGTTAAAGGGGTATGTAGATAATCATGAAATAGATAAAGGTTTCTTGGAAGGAATATCTTTATATATTGATGATATGAGGCTACTAAAAAATATCTGTAATGAATTTCATCTGTATTTTTCAAAATTAAATAACACAGAACTTAATGCCAATAAAATGTTTGCCTTGATTACTTATAAAAATTTGTTCCCTTTGGATTTCGCCTGCTTACAAATTAATCAGGGTTTTGTTTTTGTATTATTTAATAATAGAGATATTCTTGCTCAGGCCAGAAAAATCAAGCTTATAAATAATATTGAAAAATTAAAAAACGAATGTACTAAACAGATTGACGAGCTAAATTCAAAGTTTGAATATCCTTATATGGAATTAGATGAAGATTATGATAATGATACGAGCACGGATGCATATAAAGAACTAAAGAAAGAGATAGATGAGGAAAAAAAATCTGAAGAAATAAGAATACGGCAATTCTATAATGAAAAAATAAGATTGTTTCAGATTGAAATTGATGGCTATCATAATGGAATTCTTTTGCATAAGTCGGATAAACTTAAAGATAATATTAATGCAAATTATATTGATGTTAATAAATTCTTTAACGATTATGCTAAGTTTATTAATGATATAAATGAAGAAAATAACTTTCAGGATATTAAAGGAAGCCCGTATTTTGCATTATTAAAATATTTGATTCGTAATGGCTATATTGATGAAACTTATGCGGATTATATGACTTATTTCTATCCTAACAGTTTAACTATAGCAGATAAAACTTTTCTTCGTAGTGTGACAGATGAAGTAGCCAAGGAGTATGAATATAAACTAAATAATCCTAGGTTAATTACAGAAAAACTTCAGCGCCAGCTGAGCATGTTTGAACAACCAGAGGTATTGAATATTGATCTGGTTAATTATCTATTAGGTTTTTCTCAAGTATATACTTACGAAGTAACAACCATTTTGAATCAATTGGTGCATGAAGATAATCTGAAATTTATCAATGCATTCTGGCCGTCATCCAATGAGAAAAATATAGAACGATTTGTACAGTTATTAAATGAGCATTGCCCACAGGCTTTTATGCTTATGTTAAATAGCACAACAGTTTCAAAAAATATAATTAAAGACTATTCGATAAGAACTTTGTATTCTTCATCACAAGATATTATTACAAAAATAAATACAGATAGCCGTATTTTAAGCAGTTATATTGCCAATACCAGTGATTATTTAAATATTACTGATCCTAATGTAACACAGTTGATGCAACAATTCAGATTTCTGGGAACCAAATTTAAGGAAATTGAATATGAAACCGCTAATAAAGATTTATTTGATGCTGTTTATCAGAATAACTTGTATGAGCTGAATTTTACCAATATTCAATTAATGCTGGCTACGCAATATTCTTCTGCAAACAATGATGATATTGTTCATAAGAATTACACAAGTATTATAAGTGAAACTGATACCCCTTTAGCCCAGTATATTGCACAAAATATAGACGCCTACATGCATATACTATTGGCTAATTGTGAAAAACAGATAAAAGATGATGAAACAGAGGTATTACAACTGTTAAATCACCAAGATATTACTGAAGAACATAAGCTGGAATATATAGATTATCTGTGTACAACCATTACTAGATTAGATACGGTTGAAAATACAGAGTTATGGCAAAAATTATTGTATCCGGGCAAACTTGACTATAACGAAGAAAATATTCTGTGTTATTTTCAACATGCGCAAGAAGTGGATGAACCTTTAATTGAATTTATAAACAGTAATGAAAAAGTTCTAGATTTTCAACCAATCCGTAATGATGAAAACGTAGATGTGAGACGTGAGTTTTTTAATAAAGTAATTATTAATCAAAATATCAGCGATAATAAATATAGAGAAATATTATCAACTTTAGGTATTTGGCAACCCAATTTCAATATTGATAGTATAAGTAGAAATAAATTTAAAATCCTGATTGATGAAAAAAGAATTTGTTTGAAACTAGAAAATGATAAATCAGAGAGTATAAATACCTTGGAATTTATCAGAAATAATTATGATGAAGAGGATGCTTTATATTTTATCCAGAAAAATTTTACTAACTATCTGGATTTAGTAGCTGAAAATACCGAATTGTTTGATTATGAGGAGGCATTGAGGCTGATTACAGTACCAATAGATGATAATAGTGCAATCAGGTTACTGGAATGTACTGATAAAGTGGTATCTGTTGTTGAGCAAGCTTTTTCACCAGCGGTAATGACCTATGTGCTGGAGAATAATTTTGATACTGATGATTTGGCGGATTTAATCAATAATTATAAGCAATATGATACCGCTATTCAGTCGCTTATAGTAAAACAGGCGAATGAACATATTGATTTAGTTTCAATCAAGCAAAATGCTCAGGCTTTGAAGTTTATAAGGGCGCATTGCGGTGAAGAGGCAGTTTTCGATTATCTACAGGCTAATATTGCAGACTATATAGATTTAATCGCTGAAAGTGCTGAATTGTTTGATTATGCGGAGGCATTGAGGTTGATTACAGTACCAATAGATGATAATAGTGCAATCAGGTTACTGGAATGTACTGATAAAGTGGTATCTGTTGTTGAGCAAGCTTTTTCACCAGCAGTAATGGCCTATGTGCTGGAGAACAAATTTGATACTGATGATTTGGCGCAGTTAATCAGCGATTATGATAAGTGTAAGGCAGATATTCAAAATTTAATTATAAGATTGGCCATTGAGCATTGTGATTTGATTGAAATAGCACGGGACACAGATATTGCCGATAATCTGCTGGATTCTTTGCTAGTTTCCGAGCAATTGGTACAGGATAAAAAGATTGATTTGTTTATTCAGGCTTTGCCATATAAATATATGTATGTAGCAAAGCGTAGGCAGGCATTAATTAATATGCAGTTAAACGAATTTACTAAATTATGGAATAGTGGTAAGCCGAAGATTAAGCGATGTAATGAGCATCAACGCTTATTAGCAGCATTGAAAGAAAATGGCTTAGTGCGGGATTTTGAGACGGATAATGAACAGAGTGATTATTATAAAATTACTAAAAGAAGTGTCTGATTGATTAATAAAACCCTAGCACTAGTTTTATTAATCAAACTACCAGATACAGGAATTTAATATTATCTGCTAGAGAAACATAATTTATTAGCCTAAGTAGCAGATCCCATATACAACGACAGGGTACAAAATATATTTATAGCCTGTTGGTATTGAATCGAAATGTTTTTATGGGTACCTGAAAATTTCGGGGTTGAGGGAAATAATATTTATTATGGCTTAGCATCAGCTATCTTTATCCACAATAAAAAGCCTGCAAATATAATTTGCAGGCTTGTCTATACTACAGTGCTTTTGGCTTAACCGCAGTTGGCCGCAAGAATATTCGGCGGTGCAAACTGCTTCACCTCATCCGCCGCCCATATCCGGCCTTCACTGCTGCCACTGGAGAAAGTAGCCATTGCCCCTACCAATTGCTGTACTTGTGCAGCTGTATAGTGCATACCATCCGCAGTATGAATCTGATACTGCCGGTATGACGCATCTGCAAACCAGTTATCCAGCCGTACCTGATCATGTGAACCAACATGACCGATAAGCAGGTCATCCCCATTGCGGCTTAGTCGCAATTCATCACTACGGTAGTCAACAAAATCCAGAATATCGCCCTGCGATTCATTCGCTGCCTGATCAATCACCTCATCGCGTCCATAACCGGCCCGGAATACATAACGATCCCGCTGCCAGCTACCGCCAACCAGCAAATCATTACCGCTGCCTCCTTCCAGAATATCCTCGCCGGCGCCACCAAATAACTGATCATTTCCGGCACCACCATACAGAATATCATTGCCGTCGCCGCCATCAAGCAAATCATTGCCGCCATAGCCATACATCAAATCCTTGCCGGCCGTACCAAAAAGCTTATTATCCTTATCATTGCCTTCAATAATGCGGTCATATCTGGCGGCATTATGATGCTGTAGGTTATCAGTCAGCTGCTGTAAAGAGCGCGTTATATAAGAATTACCACCATTAGGCTGGGCAAATAATAAATTATTCATATCCAGGCTGTTGGCACGTCCATCCAGATAATAGCCAACCAGATAGATTACATCCCCATTAACCCCATTGGTTACCTTAATGCCTTTTTCGTAAGCACTGATGGACAGATTATCCAGCGGCACATCCACAATCACTATCGACTGCCCACTGTAATCCTCAATCGTGGTAACGCCATCACCACTCTTGAACACAAAGTAATCATCACCTGTACCACCATTCAGATAATTATTGCCTTTGCCGCCCAGCAGCCAGTCACGCCCGTCGCCGCCGTAAAGCCGGTCGTTACCATTACCACCGCTGAGGTAATCATTTCCTTCATCGCCTTGCAGCAGATCATCGCCTTCGCCGCCGAGTATCGTATCATTGCCGGCGCCACCATAAATCACATCATTACCACCGGCCGTATCTGTATCATTCATATTCATCGCATTACCGCCGCTGAGGAAATCATTGCCCTCCCCGCCATAAATCACATCATTGCCGCCACCGCCAAAAACGGTGTCGTTGCCGGTACCACCATCAAGGTAATCATTGCCATAGCCACCATCTATATAATCATCACCTTCTTCGCCATAGATAGTGTCATTACCATTATCCTGCGGCCGGTTTTCTTTCGGATTCTTCCAGCCCAGATCGCCGAATAATTTATCATTACCCGCACCACCATAAATCAGGTCATCACCCAGCTGCCCCACCACCAGATCATTGCCGTTACCAGCGTAAATAGTATCGTTATAGCTATTATCCGTAGCCACAATATTCATACCGACACCAGAATTGAAATCACCGAATATCTGGTCATAACCATCGCCGCCAAAAATCACATCATCGCCATAGCCACCATCCAGAATATCATTGCCGGCATCGCCCCATATATGGTCGTTACCATTAAGCTCCGGATGTGGTTCTTTGGCATTCGCAGCATCGCCCCAGATTATATCGTCGTCATCACCACCATATAAATAATCATCACCGCCACCACCAGAGATTTGGTCATTACCGGCTCCGCCATAAATGGTGTCATTGCCATGATATTTAGCGTCCAGCATTTTCCCTGTTTCATAACTGTCAGCATCGCCATATATATTATCATCACCATGTAAGGCACCATCCAGAGAATTCAGAAATTCTGGCCTGAGAATACCATCGCCATATATAAGATCATTACCCTTACCGCCTACAATATAGTCATTGCCAGCCATACCATAGATGATATCGTCACCCTGTTCCGTGCTGCCCGGAGCCACTGAATCACCTTCAATATAGTCACTGCCATCACCACCATATAAAAAGTCGCCGCCCACATCTGCCGCATTATCAAACCTAGAACTGATACCATCAAAGATCATAACATCGTTATGATCTATATATACGCCCCAGTTCGGGCCAGCATAAATCAGCTTTTTACCATCAGCCGGCATCTTCCAGCGCTCGCCCGGATGATTCCGATCAGGCATGGTGATATGATTATTCGCCCAGATAAAATCATCACCGGCTCCTCCTTTAATGATGTCGGAGCCACCACCGCCGGCAAGTAAATCGCTACTATCGCCGCCGAAAATAATATCGTTGCCGCCCATGCCGTCAATCGCATCGCCTCCACCCAGACCATGAATCTCATCTGCGCCATCGGTGCCTTTGATAACATTCTCACAACCCTCTTGCACTACGCCATTGACAATTCCGCCATTGGCGTCGCGTCTTTCCCAGCTCGAGTAATAGCGGCTGGCATAATAATCATCCAGATCAAAATAGCCTTCTTCATGAATAATCTTTGTGCGCCAATCGCCATCAATCTTATTTATATCCGTTGTATTTTGATGGTATCTCGGTAGCGTAATCCACAGACGATTGCCTTGCATGCTCTGCCAGCCAATAATCGTCAGAACATCATTGCTATTTTCCAGCGATTCCACCTTTAGATTGCCAGTAAGCTCATTGTCACTGTCTATTATACCATATCAAAATTAATACAATATTTACATAAATAAATGCAGAATAATATAATTATTTTTTATATTTTACTGTTTTAAATTATCCTTTAAGCAATTCCTACTTATTTATATCCTTGCTTAATGTTAAGTAATTCTTTACATTGATACTTGGCTAAAATAGCCATAGTACAGCCAATTCTATTGTGCTAAGCCGCGATTAAAATATGATTATGTTTTTTTGCTGCCTGCGTAAATTCCAGCGCGCAATGATCGGTAATGGTATCCGCCGAGGCGACCCTATAGGCCCATTTGGCATAATGATAGCCACGTTTCGCCAGTTATTGATACACCGCGCCCACATCCGATAAATTGCCATTTTCAATCTGCTTCTGCACGCAATATTTACATTGCTGGGATGATCAGTTGAGACTTTATGGGTGTTTTCTGTTATCAAATTCTTTTTAAGAACTAAATAATATTTATGGATTTATGTGTTTTTTTATATTAATAATTATTTATATGTAACTATTTTGGGGTTATTGATCGAGAGAGGATCGGATTGAAGGTTGCTGGTTTGTCTTGGTGCGCTAATTGTGAAAGGCTGATACTGTATGCGGTTATTATGTCATTGTTATTTTTAGACGTGCATATGGGTGCGTTGTATAGGCTGGTTTAAATTGCTATGGTTGTTTGTTTTGTGTGTGGGTTACAACGCTACCGGTAAGGTTTTCTGGTAGCGTTTTTTATAGGTATTGGTGGTTCAGCGTGCGCCGAAGCCGGTCAATATAGTTTTGAGGGTTTTGAAAAAGATGAGTATGTCCAGTGAGAAGGAGAAGTGCTTGATGTAGTAAAAATCGTGTTCGATTTTGATCTGGGTCTGTTCAGTATCGGCGGCATAGCCATGGGTGACTTGTGCCCAGCCGGAGATGCCTGGTCTAACGATGTGACGATAGTCGTAAAAAGGGATTTCTTGAATAAACTGGTCAACAAATATTTTTTGTTCGGGGCGGGGGCCGATAAGGCTCATGTCGCCTTTGAGAATGTTCCAGAACTGTGGCAGTTCGTCGATGCGGGTTTTGCGGATGATGTGGCCAATGCGAGTGATGCGTGCGTCGCCCAATTGTGCCATCTGAGCTCCGTTTTTTTCAGAGTCGCTGCACATGCTGCGGAATTTGTAAATACAAAATTCGTGGCCGCCGCGCCCGACGCGGTTTTGACGGAATAGGATGGCACCGGGGCTCTCAAGTTTGATGGCGATGGCGGTGATGAGCATTACCGGTAGGGTAATAGGGGCTGAAAGTAAGATCATGGCAATATCCCATGCTCGTTTGAACAGGACGTAAGTCGGGGAGGGCAGGAGGGAGCCAAGATCGTTTTCGTACAGGTGATGGATTTTGACGCGGCCTGTCAGGAATTCTTCTACCTGACGGATGTTGTAGACGGGCATGCCGTTGAGGGTTTGCTGTGCCAGAAATTTCTGCCAATATTTGTCAAGCATCGGTTCGTATAGGTCGGCAACGATGCCGTTTATGCGGATATTGGCTGGCAATGCCGGGTTATCTAGTCTAATCCAGTTGACGTTGGGTAACTGGTTGGCTGAGCTGGCACGACCAAAAGGTAAGTAGGCATAGGTGGTGATGAATTTGTTGCGATAATAGATATAGGATACACACAGAAATAATGATAGGCAGCCGGCCATAAACAAAAACCACACGGTATAGTGCAGGTTGAAGAATTTGGCAGCCATCCACATGCCGAAGAACCAGAAAAAGGTATGTGGTAGGGCGATGGTGGCGGATTTACGACCGGGAAAGTTGCTGAATACGGACAGGGATTTGGTATTAAGGATGTGGGCAATGCCGGCAAGGATGATGCTGGTGATGAAGGCGGCACGCCCCTGAGAAAAGCCTTTGATGGGCTGCATAATCGCCAGTGGCAATAGCATAACCAGCAGGGTGCCGAAGAAAAGGCGGCTTTTGTAAGACAGTAAGCTTTGCATAATATTTGGTTATTTATTCACGCGCAGTTGACGGTAAAGGTTGCTCAGTATGGCTGTTGGCAGCAGACGGCAGCCGCCGCGAAGCATAAAGCAACCCAATGCTGGTAGCAATGGCTGGCTACTAAGTCGGTATTTAAGGCGTAAGAGTTGCCATTCGCTATATAGGTATTGCATTCCGCGCCTACGGGCATGCATGTTGTGGCCTGCACGGGCATAGACAAGAATTTCTGGTAGGTTAGCCAGCTGATGGCCGGCAGCCAGCAAGCGCAGCCACAGGTTGTAGTCTTCCATCCACTGGTGGTGCTGGTAGCCGCCTACTGCCTGTACGGCGCTTTTGCGGTAGGCTGCTGCCATGTGGTTGATGGGATTGCGCCACTGGGCATAGTGGCGAATGGCGCTGTGGCTAAGGGGGACTTGTCTGACGGCGCTGATGTGTTCTGGTGTGGTGCTGAATTCGGCTATTGGGCCGCTAAACGCGGCAATTTGGGGATGTTGCTGGATGTACGCCCATTGGTGCGCAAAGCGCTCAGGTGCGCAGATGTCGTCGGTATCCATGCGCATGATCCATTCATACCGACAATGTTGCAAGCCGATATTAAGGGCGTTGCCAAGGCCAACGTGCTGTGGTAGAGGGACGATTTGTAATGGCAACTGGGTTTGATAGCGGCTGAGTACGTGATGCAGTTCGGTGCCAATGGGGCCATCCAGTACCATGATGATTTCTTCTGGTTGTATGTTCTGCATACACAGACTATCCAGACAGGCGCTGAGCCATTTGGGTTGTTCCTGTGCATACAGGGAGAGCAGAACGGAAAAAGGACGCGTTTGCATGGTGCTGGTGGCTATGGTTATCTATGCCGGTTGTTTGTGAAGAATTGTTTATTATATCGCAACAATGTTGGCCGGTACCGATTGAGTGGTTGATACGGTGAGTTTGTGCTGTTAAATCAAGGATGGCTAGCAATTTTTTACATTTGTGGATGCTGTGATTGCGGTGGCTGGCTGCTGTTTTGTTCAAATGAGGCTGGGTTAGGTAGGTAGTGTTGGTAGAATGCGTTTTGGGCCATGTCAATTTGTGTCAGTTCACTGCTGTTGTTGCTGGTATAGGTATCGTTGAGGCAGGCAAAGCGAATTTCGGGGTGCTGGTGCAGGTATTCGATGGCGCGGTTCAGTTCGGTCAGGTTGCTGATGTTGCCGACAAAGCCATCGTTGTGTTTATGGGGGATGAAGGCGCCGCTGGCCAGATGCCAATAGCGGTTAAGGTAGATGGTGAGGTCGTTATGGGCACGAAAGCGGTTGGTGGTGCAGGCGAGGATTTCGGGTTGGAAATGCTGGTAGACCTGTTGTAGCGTGCTGCGGGTATAAGGCTGGGGCAGGTGCCAGTGGGTAAACCAGAAGTAGTGACGGTAGAGGTATTTAAGCAGGGCGTTGCTAAGTTTTTCGCGCAGACTGTAGCTGGGGGCAAATAGTTGCTGGGTGTTTAGGGTGGCAGGCTTATGGAGGCGGTTAATTAGGGTAATGTTGTTGTTCAAGGCATCCACCCAGCTGTTCTGGCCGCGTAGGTGGCGAAATAGGGTATTACGTTTGAGCCAGCCATGACAGAGGAAGTCGACCGGCAGGCCGTGCTGGAACAGGCGTTCGCGTGGAGTGGGACGCAGGATAACGGTGTCATCGTTGAGGTAGACGAAGTGTTCACTCAGGCCTTTGAGGTTGACCAGATTCATTTCGATGGCGGATGAGTTGAATACGGGGAGGTTCTGCGGCTGGATAAACAGTTGTGTGTGGTTGATGATTTGAATTCTGGGATGGTTGGTTTGCAGCCAGTGCGGGCGTTGGTTGGCGGTAATCAGGTAGATTTTGTGGTACCAGGGGCAGTTTTGTTCGATGGAACGAAGTACGTAGCGCAGGGTGCCGAAGTCCTGATAGCGGTTGTTGCTGGTGGCATCGCTACGCCCATGATGCTGGGGCAGATAGTGGTTTTTTTCGGCCTGCCATGCTGGGTCGCTGCCATCTACCCATGGCAGAACGAAGTCAATCGGGGCATTGTCGGTGTCGGTGCTGGTGTTCATTGATGTTTCCGTTTGAGTAGGGCGATGAGTTTTCGGCTATTGCGAGCACCAAGGATGGTACGTAAGAGGTTTAGCAGCTGGCGTTTAAGCAAATTGATGCGTTTGCTGTCGTTGAGCCAGGTACCGTCGTAGTGGTGTATGCAGACGGTATGGATGCTGCGGTTCAGCTCATGGGTATAGGCGTTTTTGGCCATGAAGTAGTCGCTGGGATAGACGCAAACATAGCCGGGGATTTCCTGCTGCTGGTTGTTGAGGATGATGTTGTGCTGCTGGTAGAGTTGTTTGAATATCTGGTTAATGGTGATCAGTTGTTGTGGGTTGAATTCGAGGCTTTGGTACTGTTGCCAGATATTCTGCATAAGGGCACTGCCAGCTTCGCAGCCCATGACGCCGGCCTGTGGATTACAGGTAAGCTGGCGGGTGTAGGGGTCCATGCCCTGTTCGAAACCAGTAAAGCAATGGTGGTGTAGGAAAGGGTCGAATGAGGCAAGCATCTGTACGTCTGTATCCAGATAGATGCCTCCATGCTGGTACAGTGCCTGAACGCGGCAGACGTCGGCGACAAAGGCATATTTGCCAGCGGCGTAGGCAGCTCGGGCGTAAGGGATAGCCTGATAGTCAAAGTTGTGTTCGTTCCATAGCTGGATTTGGTAGTCGGGCAGAAACTGATGCCAGCTGGCAATATAGCGCTGGGCAGTGGCTGGCAAGGTGGCAGGGCCAAACCAGCAATAATGGATGAGTTTGGGAATCATTTTGCAGGCCTACGATAAATCAATAATAGCAGAAGGCTGAATGGTACGGCGGCCACTGTGGCGGTAATGCAGCTTAGTTTTATCCAGTCCTGATAGTTGTGAATCTTAATATGATTTACGGGCTGCCAACCTAAGCTGATACAGGCTGCGATACTGGCAAAGATCAATAGACACAATAGGTAAGGGCGCAGACAGGATATAGACAGGATGTGTTTGCAGTTGTAATAAAGCATCTCACTGCTGCGATACAGAAATGAAATAAGAGTTGCGATTAATAGGCCAGTTATACCCCAAAATTGGATAAAGCATACTGAGCAGCTAAGGTTAATGGCGGCCTCAATTAGAGCTTGTGGTTTGGTTTGTTTGTAGTGTCCTGCAGCCATGATCATGATCATGGATGGTATACGGGTGTTTTCGATTATTCCAATCAATAGAAATAGTAAGGCCAGTAATGGCTGATAGTAGTTGGCATCGGTCATGTTGGTGGTGTAAAGCTGGATAAAGGGCGTCAGTAGTAAGCCTGTACAGGTATAAACCCAGCCTAAAAAGCACATGAATAAGCGGTTATAACGACAGAAATTGTAGCGGGTATGGTTAAAATCGGTATTGAGACTGTGACCAAAAATGGCTTGCATGCCTTGGGAAATGGATTGTATGGCCATTTTGATGGCACCGAAAATCAAGGCATATACGGCATAAATGCTAGCGTCTTTTAAGGATAGAAATAATGTGATCAGTACCAGTGGCGAACTAAATATCAGTAGACCAGTAAGCTGGTGGGTCATAGCATCCCAGGTTTGGTGCAGATGATAGGGTTCTGTATGCTCGATGTGCTGATTTAGGTCGGGATAGGTGTGTTTAACATAGTATCGATAGAGAAAAAATTTACTGATAAGAATAGCACTGGAAGCAATCTGTACGATGAGAATGCTATAGCCGGATTGGATAAGATAATAACAAACTCCAATATTAACCAGAATG
Source organism: Snodgrassella sp. (assembly GCA_024103515.1). Classification (GTDB taxonomy): domain Bacteria; phylum Pseudomonadota; class Gammaproteobacteria; order Burkholderiales; family Neisseriaceae; genus Snodgrassella. The sequence goes on from JAGGIK010000019.1 coordinate 19,879, forward strand.
TTGCCGGCCTGTACGAATGAAATGATATAGGTTTTTTGGTCGGCAGTCAGTAGGGCACGATAACTACCGAAAAAAAAGAAATCCATGATGTTAACGGCCCCCATCACCAGTACCATGTAAAATGTGAGGGTGGCGCTGATTTGTTTTTGTGTCAGCAACGCCAATAGGATGGACAGTATCAGTAATCCGATGGCAAACAGGCTGCCGGAAGTACGGTAGAACCGTTGTGTGGCACTGAGAATGCGATTACGCAGAATAATGTTATGTGAGGTTAATGCCTGATAAAGTGCAACTATTGCCGCCGCTCCAATACCGGCTTCTAATAAGGTCAAATAGGCGATAAACTGTTTGATCGACGCCAGCATGCCGTTGGTAGCCGAACCATAGGTAATGATGATTAATGGTGGTAAAATAAATCCACCAAGTGCTGTAATAATCTGTAACAGCAGGTTGGCAGATATATTTTTTAGAATAACACCGCGAGTGCTCATGACTTATCAGTCTGATGGGGGTCAGAATCAGCGACACGTGCCATTACGCTGTATTTGTCCATAACGTCCGGTTACTTTGTTGATGTCTTGTACGGCGGAATTATCTATATCGGTAAATGTAACCCGTATTTTGGCAATGCTGGTAGGTGCAGTGGCTGTGTTAGCGCTGTCGCTGCTTTCCAATGTGCTTATATATACTTCACCAAAGCCTTTCATTTTGGCTCTAGCCATCAGTGCTTCGGCATCTTCACGGCGATTAAATATTCCCAGACTCACTTTGCCTTGAGAAGTGGCGTGATCAAAACCGTGCTCTTGCAAACGCTGGTGTGTTTCTTCATCAATGCTGTTTAAGGCAACTATATAACGAGTAGGTTTGGGAACAAGATTTGGTTTGGTTGTCGGCGCTACTTGCTCGACAAAACGTTTGGTGGTATATGGCCATTGCCGCAGCAATCCTTTGATACGGTGAAAGTCATTTTCCGGTATGGTAACGGTGGCGCTACAGTTTGCGGTGGCTGGTGTAGCCGGACTGGCTTCGGCTTCTCTTTTCTGTTCCGTCTTGGGCTTTTGTGTGCTCGGCGCTGCTTCTGCTTCGATTGCTGGTTTTACTGGATTAGGGTTAATTTCAGTATGAGTACTGTTGGTGGTAACCGTGGAGGCATTACGCACGCTGATATCAGGAGTGGCCGGTGCTGCAATTTCTACTTCACTGCTGGCGCTAGCCGTTGTTGCTACAGAGGGTGCGTGTACTAGTTTTCCTGCTACCATGCAGCCGAAAACTACAATATTCAATGCGACTAATATTGCAAATAGCCATTTCATGCGTATTCAATCCAGTTGATTAAACCATAAAGTACTAAATTATCCACAATTTCAATCCGATTGTCTAAGATAAAAGATTGTGGCAAGGCCTGTGCTACTTTATTGGCACCCCCTCCAGTGATGATGATGTCGACTGGTTTGCCGTTGCCAATCTTTTGTTGTAGGCGTTCGTGCATCAATACTATGGCACCACAGACGGCATCCATAATGCCGCTGGCTAGTGCATTCGGTGTAGTAGTGGCAAAGGCATATGGCTTACCTAGAGGTCGGTTCAGGTTTGCTGTGCGTTTGGACAATGCTTCTTTCATCAGGTGAAAACCCGGCAGAATACTGCCACCGAGATAGTGGTTGGTATCGGTTAATGCATCCACAGTTACGGCTGTGCCACAGCTGACGACTACACATGCCTGCTGAGTGTAACGACGGCAACCAAGAATATTGAACCATCGATCGGCGCCATGTTCTGCGGGATTACGATAGTGATTATAGATGCCCAATGCCTCTGGCATCGAAGGCAGCCACATAATTGGCCGCGGTAATACTGAGGCCACTTGTTGCAAGCGAGCTTCACCACAGACGGCACAGCCAATAATACGTTGGACGCCAAAACCATATTCTGTCCAATCCTTGAGTAATGGCTGCAGGTCATAATACGCAGCTTTGCCATAATGCAGGATACAACTGTTTTCTACCCATGCCCATTTAAGTTTGCTGTTACCCGCATCCAGTAATAGGTAATGTTGTTGCAAGTGCTGCCGATTGGGAGTAGTGGCACTGCCAGCACGTAGGCTGATTTCACCAGTCACGGATTCTTGCTCGCCGTTGGCTGTTTTTAGAATGATCGCACCAGAGTTGGCAATACCGGTAACGGTACCTTCGGCGATGATTTTTCCATTGTTATGCAAATGTACCAGCTGCCCGTGATCTCGATGTAGATTATTGTATTCCGGTAAAAAATCCTCTAAGCCGTTTTGGTTGAAACGTGGTAGATACTGTGACAGTCTATGCATGATGTCATTAAATATCTGGCTGACCCGTATCTGTGGTGCATGTGGCAGTATTGCAGTAGCGTTGCAAATATGTTCAGGAGTGATGAAATTTAGGCCGATACCAATCACTGCGATAGTTTGTTTCTGTTTACTGACTGTTTCAATCAGTACACCGCCAAGTTTGCTATTATTCAGCACCAGATCGTTAGGCCATTTGATTTTTGCCGCAAGACCCAAAGAGTTCAGCGTCTGGCTTATAGCCAATGCAACCACCAATGCCAGCCCGCCTAGTTCTGATTGGGAACGTTGAAATGACCAATTTAAACTGAACATCAGACATTCGCCTACGCGATTGTGCCACATTTTTCCCTGTCGGCCACGGCCAGCAGTTTGCTGATAGGCCATGCATACCTGGGGGGGGAGTAAATCAGCCGCCTGTCGTGCTTGTTCGAGCAATAAGGAATTAGTAGAGTGGGTTTCTAAAAGCAGTCTGGCTGCAAAACCATGCTGGTGTGCACAGTTTGTGAATGTTTGTTCTGGGATGATAGCCAATGGCTTGGTCAATTGCCATATTCCGTTTTTTTGATGCAATAGACTTTTGATGTGTGCAGGCATGTCTTGCCAAGCAACATTGAGTTGTGAAACTTTTTTATTCAGTATTTTTGCCAGTTTTGGGATTTGATGTGGCTGGCCGTCAGCAAGTAAAGCCAATAGTGGCCAAAAGGATGTATTCATGTAATGTCATCAGCAAAATAATTCAGACAGCAGATAATTTGCTACGAAAAGGTAGGCGTATGGCTGCTGTCATGGGGTTATTTGAGGTTGATGGCAATGTTTTGTCGGATTTTTACAACCTCTAGGGTTGCTTATCTTATTAACATGTAACCAGCCGACCATTTTTTCAGAAGTGAGTAGGTTATAATATGGCATTATTCAATACGCATCAACATGGGCTGATTATATATTTATTCAACCACAATTTTGGGAAAGCGCCGACTAAAATCTTTGCCTATTTCGGATAAGCTTTGTACCAGTTGCCAAGCTGCCTGTTGATATAGATAGGCGATTTCTGGCAGGTTATGGACTAATAAGTAGGCCTTACCACTATCCATGGCTTCGCGTACTGACTGCGTTAACGGTAGCTGACCCAGTAATGGCACACTCAGCTTATCAGCTAGATTTTTACCACCGTCATGACCAAATAGCGCTTCGCTATGTCCGCAATATGAGCAGACATGAACGGACATGTTTTCCAATACGCCCAAAATTGGAATGTTGACTTTCTGGAACATATTCACCGCTTTGCGAGCATCAATCAAGGCAATATCCTGTGGAGTAGTCACAACAATTGCACCGGTCACTGGTATTTTCTGGGCCAGTGTCAGCTGTATATCGCCTGTACCTGGTGGTAAATCGATGATCAGATAGTCAACATCATCCCATTGGCTCTGAAACAGTAATTGCTGTAAAGCCTGACTGACCATAGGTCCGCGCCAGATAACAGCCTGATCTGTATCCACCAGAAAACCGACTGACATGACCTGAATTTCACCGGCAGCCATGACCGGAATCAGTTTACCTTCTTGTTGCTTGGGCTCATGTTCTGCTACCCCCAGCATGGTGGGTTGACTTGGACCGTAAATATCAGCATCGAGCACACCGACACGTGCGCCCATGCGGCTCAGGGCAATAGCTAGATTAGCGCTGGTTGTTGATTTTCCTACTCCGCCCTTACCAGAAGCGACCGCAATTATATTTTTGACGCCGGCAATGGTTTGAACACCTGGTTGGACTTTGTGCTGTGTGATATTTACCTGAACATCAATAAACAGCGGTGTATTACCAAATTGTCCCGTAATCGCTTCATCAATCTGTTGTTGCAGTGCATCTATTAGATGAGCAACCGGGTAAGGAAAAACCAAGGTAAGATGTATGCCATCCGCGGCGCATACTACTGATTGAACCGCCTTTTCGGTACCCAAGGTGCGTTTGCTGTCCGCAATATTGATTTTGTTTAGCAGGGCGGTAATGGATTGTGTATTCATGCAAAATAAATCCGCAACTGAAATTCTGGCGTATATTTTACCTGATTTAGCTACTCATTTCTGTTTGCAATTGATTTAATTGAGCTCAAACCATGCAAAAAGTCATTTATAACCGTTACGAAAACAGGTAAAGCTGTCTAGCCCTGTTCACGTTCATTTGCTAATATAGGTAGAGGAGCCTGTGGAAGGTGCTGGCGGGCAAATAACAGCCACACACATAATAAGCCGGGATAGAGCAACAGGATAGCCACAGTCAAATAACGAAAATTATGCCAGTCGACAATAATCCTACCATGAGCAAAATTCCAGATAGCACTAATCCACTGCCACCATGCCGGTAGACTAAACACTAAGATAATCATAATGGCCGCAATTCTAAGCGGAGTAAACGGCCAAGGCTTGTTTTCAATAACGGCACGATTTAATTGAAGCAAAATATACAGTGCGACGCTGATAACCAATACCAAACCGCCGTTGGTAATGACTTGTAGCCAGCTAAAGGCAATATCAGGAGAAAGTGGTAGGTCATTTTGCTGCAAAGGAGTACGATCAAAATTAATGCTGGCACTGAGATTCAGTACGAACCCGTAAACCAGATCCAACCATAGTAAGAAAAGGGGCCAAGTACGTAAGAGTCGGTGAAACATTTTTTCTAGTAATGACAATAACAATGTTATAAGTGTAACCACTGCCACAATGTGGTGCAAATAACGATTATTAAACAGGATTAACATTTGATAGGAATTAAATCAGCTTATCAACCGCAGTAAATACATTCAGTAGCGGATACTGCCAGAATGAGATTGATTCCTAATGTATTTTAATTCGCAGATAATATATTGGTCATTTTTGTTTTATCTGCAATTTAATATCCAAGATTGCCAAAAAAAAATTAAAAATGGCAAAGTCGGGCAAAAGAATGTGCTGATTTTAAGTCATAAAATTCTAAAGATCCGGTTCAGAGTATCACTTACTAGCGATATGATCAAAACGGCAAGTAAGACACAGAAGTGGCTGTTGGTATTAATTTGTTGGCTTGTCACTGTACTCAAGTAATATTGCAAAGGGATTAGTGCATGGGTTTGAACAATGATGACTGAATGGCCAAATTAAATCGAGTTTTTTGTAGCTGATTTATATAAAAAATCATTTATAAATTATGCTGATAAGTTGATGCTGATAAATTATTTGTTGTGAAACCTGATCAAAATGCTAAGTGACACAGATCAATAAAAGTGTTGTATAGCCATTAGTATAAATTGAATATTCTAAACAATTGTAAGAATAATAATACGCTTGGCCGGTTTTTTTCAGTTAGAATAAAAGCTCGAATTTTACTGTTTTCAGATTTATTGAAGATATTTCTGATTGTCTCAGGCCTGTAAAGGTCATTTTTATTTTCTGTATTTTGAGAATTAATAGAATGGCAAGAACTCTAGCATCCATGATAAAGCTGTGTACTATTGAATTAAGTGTTTTGGTTGTAACCTCTCCGGTTTATGCTTCAGGCTATCATTTGGGATTGCAATCGGTGACAGCCGTATCAACCGGTAATGCAGCAGCAGCTGAAGCTGCGGATCCGACTACTATTGTACTGAATCCAGCTGGCCTGGCTTATTTAGAAGGGGCGCAGATTAATAGCAATCTGTTTTTAATCAAACCTGATATAAACTACAACCATGCTCATGGCACATTTACTGATGGTTCGGCGGTACAAGGTAGGGAAAGTGGGAATATTTCCAATACTGTGCAGGCTGTGCCGCAGGGTTATTTTTCATATCGTCTAAATGATAAATGGGTAGCTGGTCTTGGTCTCTATATCCCTTATGCGGCCAAAACTAATGATGGCAGTCACTCAGTTATGCGCTATAACGTTAATAAGACTAATGTGAAAGCCATAGATATAAATCCAGCTATTGCCTTGAAATTGAGTAAACATCATAGTCTTGGTATAGGGTTAATTGCTCAGTATCTGCATGCGGAAATTCAGAAATATGCCGACTTTACCCCTGTTGGCAGTTCAATCGCTGGTGTACCTTCTTCAGTGTTGCATCAGGCAATACCGGGAGAATTTGATGCTCGCGGAACGGTCAAGGGAAATGATTGGGGCTACGGATTTAATGCAGGCTGGTTATGGGACATTAATAATGATGTGCGAGTTGGCCTGAGCTATCGATCTAAAATTAATCACCACTTGCGTGGTACAGCTCGCTGGCAGCCGAAAGGAAACTATACACAAAAGTATATCTCACTGTTAGATCAGTTTGGCTACAAGCCAATAGAAGCAGCAGAAGTTCAAATTACTACGCCTGAAGTCGTATCTATACATGGTATGTGGACAGTTAATCCAAAATGGAATGTATTTGGTAATGTAAGCTGGACACGTTCGTCGCGGTTACATGATCTAGATATCAATTTTGAGAATGAGAAATCGATTGATCAGCATCGTGGCTTTACCGCCAATACAACCCATATTTACACTAACTGGCGTGATACGTTGGCTGTGGGCATGGGTGCTTCATATCAGCAGACTACTCAGTTACAATGGCGTTTCGGGGTGAATTATGATCAGTCTCCGGTGCGTAGTTCTTCAACCCGACTGTCTACTATTCCAGATGGAAATCGCTGGCTATTTGGTGCTGGTATGAAATACAATGTTGATAAGCACCATTCCTTGGCGCTGTCTTATACTTATTTACATATTCAGAGAACCCATATGCGGCAGCAGGATCAGGGTTTGCATGTATCCAGTAATGTTTTGGGCGAAGCAAATTATCGTTCTTATGCACATATTTTTGGTGCTTCATATAACTATAAATTTTAATCATTATTTCATTTAACTAATTTATGTAATATATATCCACACCTTCGATTAATTAAGCTTCCTTTTTCCTAGTTAATGTCATATTTTGTTTAATAATATTTAAGCCAATGAAATTGATAAACTTTAACAACTTATTTATCATTAAATAAGGTGAATTTGCTTTGCTTGGAAAATATTCTGTCGTATGATGATTTTGCTGTTTTAAATTGGATAACACACTGTTAAGCAAGGAGATGTACATGAAAAATCAAAGTTTAGAAAATCCAAGAACCAAATATCATCACAAAGATTTCCCCAAGCAGCACCAACCTGCTCCTGGATTACAATGCAAAATGGATCCAGTTCCGGACTGTGGCGAAAAAAGTTATCAAGGACATGATCGTCTGCATGGTCGAAAAATTCTGATTACTGGAGCTGACTCTGGTATTGGTCGGGCAGCAGCTATAGCCTATGCTCGTGAAGGAGCGGATGTCGCACTGACTTATTTACCAGAAGAGGAAGAAGATGCTAAACAGGTGGCAGAACAGGTAAAACAGGCCGGCCGCAAAGCAGTCTGTATTCCCGGCGATTTAAGTAGTGAACATTTTTGCAAACAACTGGTTGAGAGAGCACACAAAGAACTTGGTGGTCTTGATGGTTTGACTTTAGTGGCTGGTAAACAAACGGCAGTAGAACGTTTCTGCGATATTTCTACCGAGCAATTAAGAAAAACATTTGAAATTAATGTATTCTCATTGTTTTGGGTAATTCAAGCAGCAATGCCTCATTTACCAGAAGGCGCAACAATTGTTACCACCAGTTCTGTTCAAGCCTATGAACCCAGTCCCAACCTGATAGATTATGCTTCTACCAAAGCAGCAATTGTTGCTTTCACTCAGGCATTGGCCAAACAATTGGCCGCCAAAGGTATCCGTGTTAACTCAGTTGCGCCAGGACCAATCTGGACTGCATTGGAAATTACCGGGGGTCAGCCTTCAGAAGCCATTCCGAAATTTGGTCAAAGTGAATCTGTCTTAGGTCGTGCTGGTCAGCCGGCTGAATTGGCTTCAACCTATGTTTTCTTAATGTCCGAAGAATCCAGTTATGTGACCGCACAGGTATATGGTATAACTGGTGGTATTGTGCTGTAAGGTATAATATCAATATATGTCAATCCACTTAAATTACTAATGAACTGACTGCTCCTGTAACTAGTAATGTAGCAAGATTGATGAACTGAATTCTATCCATGACAGAATTCAGTTTTTTGATGCGCGTTTCTACCCTATCAAACCGATTAGAAAGGTGCTAAAAATGAAATCGTGTAAAGCGTCGTGAGCAAAAAATAGAAATACAATGAATATTAGTCGTAAGAAAAAATAATAAAAAATTATCAATAGCATTCCAAAGCAATGATATTTCCAAGAGTAGATAATGAGAATAAAAAAATGATTAAATAAACACAAATAATAAAAGTTAATAAAGGAAAAAATAAATAAACTAATGATAAGATTAATTTTAGGTAAGTTTCTGATGATAAATATTAATAATCATTCCTATTATAATAATTTGATTTTGCTTGGCTTTATGTTTTATGGTAACGAAAAGGGCTAAATCAAGATGATAATTGTTTTTATTCTAATTTAAATTATTGAATTTGAAGATAATTTATATGGTAGGATGTAGTTACCATTTCAAAAAAATGGTAACTAAAGAGAAAGCAGATTATTAAGGTAGCACGATCGAGTAAGGACTCAACACCGATGTTGCCAAAATTATTTGAGTTAAATATTCGGGTAATTAATATTCTGACTTTGGTCAGCAATGAAGTAATCGAAATAGCTAGATCAGCTATGTAATCAAATAAGAAATGATTCAACTTTATATTTATCGAACAATATCACTAGCATCCGAATAAAGGCAAGCTAACGACTGCATAACATTTCAAGAATTTGAATTATTGTAAATACAGACTGTATAAATTTAGCCAAGACAGTCTAAGATAAAAGGGAAAGATCTATGGAAGGCAAGAAAAATATTATCGATTGTTTGAATAAACTGCTCGCCGGAGAACTGGCTGCGCGGGATCAATATTTTGCCCATTCGCGTATTTTTGAAGATATGGGTTACATGAAACTTTTCCAGCATATCAACCATGAAATGCAGGAAGAAACTGAACATGCGCATCAGTTTATTCATCGCATACTGATGCTGAATGGGCAGCCGCTAGTAGTACCGGAAGCAATTAATGTTGGTACTGATGTAGTCAGCATGTTACAAAATGATCTGGATACAGAATTAACAGTCAGAGAAAATATAAAACAAGCCATTAAACTGTGCGAGCAGGAACAGGACTATGTCACTCGTCAATTTTTGGTGACGCAGCTGCAAGATACGGAAGAAGATCATGCCCATTGGTTAGAACAGCAATTGTATCAGATTAAAGTAATGGGTTTGGAAAATTATCTGCAAAGCCAATTGTGAGGAGATAGCTATGAAAGGAGATCGCTTGGCCTTACAGGCACTAAATAAAAATCTGGGTTTATTACTGGTTTCGATTAATCAATATTTCTTACATGCTCGTATTCTTAAAAACTGGGGATTCGGTAAACTTGGCGGAATAATGTACAAACAATCCATTCGCGACATGAAAAGTGCTGATGAGTTGATTGAGCGGATTCTGCTGCTGGAGGGTTTACCCAATTTACAGGAATACGGCAAAATTCTTGTTGGTGAAAATATCGTAGAAATCTTACAATGTGATCAGCAGGCTGAGCAGGCCAAACATCTTGCTTTGACCGATGCAATAGCAGTATGTGAAGCACAGCTGGATTTCGTGTCACGCGATTTGCTGGAAAAGCATAAATTCATCAATGAGGAATATCTAGACTGGATCGGTACACAGCTTAACCTGATTAGCGAAATTGGTTTGAAAAATTTTGCACAGACTGCTCAGACTGAAAATAAAGCTGCTTGATTAAGAAATTAATGAGCATGATTATAAGTCTATTTATTGCCTGAGATAATTGTATACAGCGTTAAAGCAAGTTGTCAAAGCAGATTTTATGACTAATTTTATGCTATGAGGCCCGATTAATATTGGATTTTAGTCCGTTTATTGGTCGGGTTTTAGCACATATACTGTATTACCTCACCGAACAAGACCACATACAAACCAAAAATAAAAAATGGTACCGCGTAAAAGGACAAAATTTTCTTTATACTAAGAAAAAAGTCTATAATTTTGAAGTAGAAGACTGGCACACCTACTTTGTTGGCAAACTCGCTTGGTGGGTGCATAACGCACAACCTTGCTTTACTGATACAATTAAAAAAGTTGTAAAAGACCCAGTAGGTACTTTTAGGGATATAAATGGAAGACTACATAATAGTAAAACAGGGCGTTTCATCAAAGACCCTAACAAGAAAATTAAAGCTCCAAGTTATAGGAGAAATATGGAAGAAAGAAGAAAAGCCCTTTTAAGAGATGCGAAAGACCCCAAAAGTGGATTGAGTAATAGAGCTAGAAGACAAATATTGGATTCAAAAGGGAAAAAAGTTCCAGAAGGTTATGAAGTTTCACATGAAAAACCTCTTTATATAAGAACTACACATGCGGGTAAAAGAAAACTAGATAAGGCGAAATATATGAAAACACAAAGAAAATCGGTTCATAGAGATAGACATAAATTCTGTGGTGATCAATACCATAAATATGGACCAGCAAATAAACCCAAAAATCCTAAACCATAAAGCATATGAATATTAATTTATTAAAGGAAAAATATTTAGAATTAATAAAAATGGAAGATACTGATGACGGTATATTCGATTTTGGTGATCTATTATTAGAATCTGATGATGAAAAGGTTTTAGAATTTCATTATGAAATAATAAAATCTACAAAAGATAAATATTTACTTACAGATTTATTAACTTTTTTCGTAAAAAGAAAAGATAAAAACAAAGTAGGTAATTTTTTAGTAAAAAAATATGATAAAGAACAAAATGTATCTCTAAAAAGTGAAATAATAAAAATTCTAGGAGAAATAAAATATTCAGGAACAGAAGAACTCGCCGTAAAAGAAATAAAATCTCCTGAATATGAATTACGATATGCCAGTATCATTGTATTGGGCTGGATTGGTAATTCAAAAGACTTAGGGTATTTAAATGAACGTATGTTAAATGATCCGGAAGGAACATTACGTCAATGTGGAGCTGCTGCGATGAGGCAAATTTGGTTTCGTCATAAATCAACGAAATTAAAAATAATCCAATATATCAATAGTGCGATAAGAAATGAAACAAATCCCGATGCTTTAACCGGCATGATTATCACGATTCAAGATTTATATAGAAAGAAATTAGGAATTAAAGAAAGTCATTATGGCGATCTATCGGGAGATGTTACCAAAGCAAAAGAAAAATGTATTAAAGAATTAGATAAAATATTGAGTTAAAGATGAAACTATTTTTATATGACATTGAAACAGACGAAGAAATAGAACCCGAAGAATATGCATTAGATGAGGCATTAGATGAATTTTATTACCTGTCGGAAGAGGAAGACTCTTTTTTAGGAATTATAGATGATGAAGATAGATGTATTCAGTTTCTATTTGTTTCCGACAATAAATGGTTAGCAGACATTCCCCGTGTTGCCGAAAATTATAGCTTACAAAAATATGCAGATTATGATGAATGTGTAGATATGATCAAAAAAGTATATGAATTAAAAGAAATAGTCCAGTTTTCAGGAATGAAAAAAGTAGAATTAAGGAAAATCAATGATTAATCTCATATTAAATATAACATTAAGAAATTTGATTTAATTGTAGTAGCTTAAACTTGATCGTTTAGTTATTAAAAAACCCGAGCGTAATGCGGAAGCCATTGCAAGAGGAGGAGACAAATTGAAAGGAAAGATGATTTTAGAAGTACCTAGACAAACAGAAAAAATTTCCAAAGAAGTTTTAGAGTACGCGGCTGAAAAAAGTTACAATAAGAGATATAAAAAGTCTATAATATTGAAGTAGAAGACTGGCACACCTACTTTGTTGGCAAACTCGCTTGGCTGGTCCATAATGCTAAGCCTTGTGGTACTGATACAATTAAAGGAGTTATTAATTGGTCTTCTAAAAGTGTAAAAACTTTTGGACATACATTTTTGAAGCATGGACAAAATAATTTCAAAAAATTACAAGAAGTTGCAAGGCAAAAAATATATCATAAGGTATATGGAAAAATGATAAAGAAGCAGCTAAATTAATAGAACAAAATTTTAATAAATTAAAAGTAGGAGAGAATATTATAGATTTACCTAAAGGTTTAGGGCAAGTGATTAAACCTGATGGTTCAATTGTTGAAGCTACAAAAGCTATTATTATAAAAAATCCTGATGGCCCAACTAATATTTTAACTACATCTTACCCTAAAATAATAC
>JAGGIK010000001.1 GCA_024103515.1 Snodgrassella sp.
GAAAGCTCGGCTATAAATGGAATCATAAACGTGTGTATCGGGTATATTGTGAATTAAAGCTTAATCTGAGGGTAAAGCGTAAACAGCGTATTCCACCACCAAGCCCAGAAAAACTATCAATACCGAATAAGTCTGGTGAATGCTGGTCAATGGATTTGATGAGTGACAGCAGTCGCAATCAACGCAGGTTTAGAACCTTCAATAGTACAGCAAAAAAATAATAAACTCTCTCCTCAGTCCATCAAGAATATAAACATGTAATAAATAACTTGATATCAAATCATATTTATGCAAAGAGGAGCGCAAGCAGGTATTTTTGTCAAGAACTTTGCCATAAGTATGGCATGGGTAACTCAATTTTAATAGATGGTGGGATAAATATGATAATATGAAAACTATATTATCCAACGCTAAAAGAACTTGAAGCTGATAATCATGAGATATACAATTCTTGCTGAGATCAGTTTTAATATTTTCAGATCTTAGAGATAAATTATAATAAAGCTATATGCTTACCTAGAAACGTAAAACTTGTATAGAGAAATTACAATCTACTAAATAGTATCTCAATTACTATGAGTTGCGTTATTGTTGATTTAAGCTGCGGTGCTTACTTATGTCAACTCAGCACCACATTATGTGATAATTATTTCGAAATTGGGTGTTATTGCTGAAAATTTTAGGACGGGGCCTTAACCATTACTGCACTTATTTATATGTATTACATAATTTACCTAAGTGACAGTGTGCCGGCTATGGTAGTGGGCAATATAAAACAGCAGATTAAGTGATGCTTGCATTAAGTAAAATTAAGCCGGCACTGTCATCGTTCCAACTATTGCATTCAGATAGAGGAAAGACGTTTGCTAAACAGTTGCTTGGGAAGTGTATCCATGCATTTAATATTCAATGCTCGTTGAGTAAGAAAAGGTGCCGACATGACAATGTGGTGGCAGAAGCAACATTTAAAGAGATTAATACTGCGTTAGTTAATGGGAAAGGTCGATGATAACCGGAGAATAACAGCAAGCCTTTTCAGCTTATGTTTATTGGTACTATCACCAACAGTGACATTCATCGTAAGGTTATTTGACTCCTGTAGAATTTAACAAATGGCTATCCTTTAATTTTGTTGTTTGCATAGACGGTGCCATTCCATTTATAAACCTCGTTAATTTTTCTGAATCTTTTTGTTTGTTATACTTTTGGCCAGTACTGCGGTATTTATCTTGGTTTTTCTTCGTCCTTTAGTATTTACTTTTTTGGTAAATAGCTTAAAGCAAGGTTTGGTAAAGACATAAATTTTTATAAGGTTATTATGAGAATTGATTTAATTTCAGTTGATTGAAAACTATTTTTGGCTTTAATAAATTGCTTTCATAATCAAACCGGACTAAGTCCTTAAATTAATCCGGTTTTCTATTGATCAATAAAGATATACCTGGTGCCTAAATGTCTGCCTCAACTTTATCACCTTCCGATTCCATCCATGCACGTCGCGATGCTGCTTCACCTTTACCCATCAGCTTGATGAAAATATCTTTGGTTTCATTGCTATCAGTGTCTGGAATATGAACTTGTAATAGGCGCCGAGTGTCAGGGTTCATGGTAGTGTCTTTAAGCTGGTCAGGATTCATTTCTCCTAGTCCTTTAAAGCGACTAATTGAATAAGCGGTATCTTTTACTTTTTCTAGCTTTAACCGTTGAAGAATATTGTCCAGTTCTTGATCATCTTGAGCGTAAAATTTACGCGCAGGTTTGCTTTTACCTTGAGCATTTACGTCTACCCGATATAGAGGAGGTTGGGCAACGTAGATATGGCCGGCGTCAATCAGTTTGGGGAAGTGCTTATAAAATAGGGTAAGTAATAATACCTGAATATGCGCACCATCAACGTCGGCATCAGACAGAATGGCAATTTTGCCATAGCGTAATCCTGATAGATCTAAATCGTCTGTTTTTTCATGTGGGTCAATGCCAATGGCTACGGATATATCATGGATTTCGGCATTGCCAAACAATTGATCTCGATGTATTTCGAAGCTATTAAGCACTTTACCTCGCAAAGGTAATATAGCTTGGGTATTTTTATCGCGTGCCAGTTTGGCCGAGCCACCTGCTGAATCTCCCTCGACCAGAAATAGTTCGTTTTCGCGAATATCCTCACTTTCGCAATCAGTTAATTTTCCAGGTAATACCGCCACACCGGAACCTTTTTTCTTTTCAATTTTTTTGGTTGAACGCATGCGAATTTGAGCTTGGCGAATGGCCAATTCAGCAATTTTCTTGCCTATATCAATATTCTGGTTTAACCATAATTCTAAAGGATCAATCGACATACTGGCGACAAGTTTGAGTGCATCACGATTTGTTAGTTTGTCTTTTGTCTGCCCTTGAAATTGGGGATCTAATAAACGTGCAGATAAAACGAAAGCGGTGCGAGAGAAAACATCGTCGGATTGCAGTTTTACCCCACGTGGCAATAAATTATGGTGGTTAATGAAGTTACTGACTGCCTGAAATACTGCTTGCTTTAGACCAGCTTCATGGGTTCCTCCAAGAGGAGTAGGGATAAGGTTTACGTAGCTTTCGCTCGGTACATGACCTTCTTCCAGCCATGTCAGCGCAAAAGCAGCACCTTCACCGGAATTGAAGTCGGTATCGGTTTGTTTACCAATATAATTTTCGGTAGCAAATATCGGTGTTGCAGTGCCGGTATCATTAAGTAAATCTAGAAGGTAACTTTTTAATCCATTTGGGTAATACCATTTTTGGCTTTGTATCTGCTCATCGGCAGGGTTGAATTTATTTAGGGTAACACTGACGCCCGGTAATAATACAGCTTTGGCGCGCAGGACGCGTTCCAGTTCTGTTAAATTATAGTTTGGGCTATCAAAATAATGCTCATCTGGCCAGACTCTTATTTCTGTTCCGCTGTCTTTGATAGCGCATTTGCCAGTGACTGTCAGGGGCTGGATAACCGCACCGCCAGCAAAGGCAATATGATGAATCTGCCCCTCTCGTTTGACGATGACTTCAAGTCGTTTTGAAAGGGCATTGGTAACTGAAACGCCGACACCATGCAGTCCACCAGAAAAAGCATAGGCACCGTTGCCACTTTTTTTATTAAACTTACCGCCGGCGTGTAACTGAGTAAAAACCAGCTCAACAACGGGAACATGTTCATTCGGGTGTAGTCCGGTAGGGATCCCACGGCCATTATCGTTTACAGTGACTGAACCATCTTTATTCAGTGTGATATCTATATTTTGAGCGTATCCACCTAATGCCTCATCCGCCGCATTATCGATAACTTCTTGAATGATGTGAGTAGGGCTATCGGTGCGGGTATACATTCCCGGCCGTTCTTTAACTGGTTCAAGCCCTTTTAGGACGGTAACGCTGGATTCGTCATATGTATTAGATTTACTCATGATTCTTTATGCAGGTATCAGTCTATACAATATAAAATAAATTACCGTAAAAATATAAATTTTCCGGTAATTTATATCAAGATTAATTATAGTAAACGGTGAAGAAATACTTTAAATTAATGGTTATTCGGTGGATGTCGTGTTAGTCATGCTTTGTTGCTGTGTTTGAGTATAATCACTCCAGCTGGGCAATTGATGTAGAAAACGCGATAATTCATGTAAAGCTTCAAGGTATACATTACGTTTAAATTCAATTACTTCATCTATTGGTGCCCAGTATTGATGCCAACGCCATGCATCGAATTCAGGATGATGGGTTGCGCGTAAATGGACATCACTTTCCCGACCAATCAGGCGAAGAAGATACCAAATCTGTTTTTGTCCTTTATAGGAACCCCGCCATTCGCGTTTGATCCAATGTGTGGGTACATCGTAGCGTAACCAATCTCGAGTTCGACCTATAATTTTAACATGATGGGGGAGAAGACCAACTTCCTCCATCAGTTCACGGTACATGGCTGCTTCAGGGCTTTCTCCCGGTTTGATTCCGCCCTGAGGGAATTGCCATGAATGTTCATGTACTCGTTTGCCCCAAAATACTTCGTTGCGATCGTTGGTGATAATAATCCCGACATTGGGGCGATACCCTTCTCTGTCTAACATGGTAGTTCGCCCAGTAAATAAATCTAATTTTCTCACAAATAGAGTTAGGATACTAGCGACGATTATCTTGCTCTTGGTGGTGAATGGATGTAAATGTCTTAGGATAAGGGTGTTCAGTCTGATTGATTAATATGCAATCGGCGCTTTTTATAATGATTTAAAATATGATTCTGGTAAGGCTTATATTTGAATTTCCGAGTTGGTGTTTTGATGAGGGCTTATAAAGATAAAGCTGTATTCATCATAAATCGATGAATACAGCTTGTAATAAATACCCTTCAAGTCTATTACAGCGTTACCTAATCATTACTGTGAATGGTTTTATTAATATGATACTGGAACTTGATTTTAATGGTTTCAGGCTGATGTTGCTGAGTAAAGGCAGCGCGTTTGGCAGCTTGAAAAATTTGTAATCGACGACGATGTTGCATAGTTATTTCCTTTCTCACATGTCGGTGTTGGTCACCAACTATTGTCATTAATATATTATTTATATTGATGCATAAAGCTGATAGATTGAAATAATCATTCTAGCTTTATTGTCATTTTTACATTTTTTGAGATGTATAAAACAATATACTGAATTAATTGAATATTGGCAAATAATTTAATGCTGACTACTTGAATGAAAAGCAGCTAATGAGCGTTAAAGTTGGCAGTGGTATAGTGGTAAGTACTTTTATATCTATTTTATTAAAAATTAAACATTGGTTAAATTATATTTCCAAATTATTATTATACATGATTTTTTCTGTATTTGATTCTTTGAGAATAATATCTTCAATGGTTCTTCGTTTATGATTGTATTTCACTTAGCCTAATACAGCCAGTACCCTTCTATTCTATTCTGTTCGATATCAGAATCAAAGATTTTGAAAAGAAAGAATCATCATTTACACAAATATCATATAAATCAATTTTCGATTTTATTTGATATGGCTTCTGGGAGAAAATTACTAATCTTTATAAGTTGTTCAAATATGCGGTTGATGGGTTTGATATTTACTGTAAACCTTATGCACAAAATCATTAAAGTGAATATTATGGGTGAGTTAATGAATTTTTTCATTTTCTTTATAATTCTGGGAATCACGTGCTTTAATGGTTTTTCTATACACTCCTGATACAACAGAAAATGTCAGGTAGCAGTACTTGCTACCTGATTGTATTAAATTAGCTTTAATCTATTAATGTTTGGGCTGATTGTTGGCTGAGCGAGTGCTGGTATGGCGGCTACGGTTTGTTTGGCTAATCCGGTTTGAACCAGATTTCTGTCCACCATCTGCATTAGTACGGCGTTTTTTATTGCTCCAGTTCCCATTTCTACCGGGATTATTTGCTCCATTACTGCTGAAAGAACGCCGTCCCTTGCCAGTAGGTTTCGAGGCACGTTTTCGCGTAGGTTCCATACCTTCAATAGTTTGCTCGGATAATTTACGATTTAAATAACGTTCAATTTTATGAACTTTGACGTATTCATTTACTTCAGCAAAGGTAATGGCTAGTCCAGTGCGGCCAGCGCGTCCGGTACGTCCGATACGATGAACATAATCTTCAGCCTGTTTAGGCAGGTCATAATTTATTACATGGGTAATGGATGGAACATCAATACCGCGAGCTGCCACGTCAGTGGCTACCAGAATTTTAATCCGACCTTTGCGTAAATCCATTAAGGTACGATTGCGCCATCCCTGAGGCATGTCCCCATGCAAACAGTTTGCGGAAAAACCGTTATCATATAGTCTGTCCGCCAGTTGCTCTGACATGGCCTTAGTGGCAGTAAAAATGACCGCCTGATCGATGCTAGTATCACGTAATATATAATCAAGCAAACGGTTTTTGTGGCGAATATCATCACAATATAATAATTGCTCATCAATTTTGCCCTGTTTTTCTTCTCGGGCGATATCAATTTTTTGTGGTTCTCTGGTCAGTTTTTGTGCCAGTTTACCAACCATTCCATCCCATGTGGCCGAAAAAAGCAAAGTCTGACGTTCGGTAGGGGTGGCTGCAACAATGGTTTCAATATCTTCAATAAATCCCATGTCGAGCATACGGTCAGCCTCGTCAAGAATCAATACTTCTAGGCGACTAAAATCAATCCGCCCTTGACGCATATGATCCATCAGTCGTCCAGGAGTGGCCACGATCAGGTCTATTGGACGTGATAATGCTCTGATTTGTTGACCAAATGAGGTACCACCAACTAAGGTAGCACTACGTAGCCATGGCATATTTTTACCATAAATTTGTGCATTTTTTTCAACCTGCTGCGCCAGTTCGCGCGTTGGGGTCAGAACCAATGCACGAGGGCCTTTGCCTGGTTTCTCACTGCGCTTTATTAATTTTTGCAAGGTGGGCAATAAGAATGCAGCAGTTTTGCCTGAGCCAGTCTGGGCGGAAACCATTAGGTCTTGATTAGCCATTGCGGCAGGAATGGATTCTAATTGTACAGGAGTCGGCTTTTCATAGCCGGCAGTAATGAGTGCATTAAGAAGTGGACTTTGTAAATTTAAGTCAGAGAAAGACAATGGCATGTTTTTCCTTTGGTTAGACGAGCAACCAAATGTTATATTACAAGATATTTCAATACTTTGAATTATTGAAAATTGATGCTAACTAAGAAAAATGAAAAACAAAGATAGCAATTGGTTGTCGTTAGCGTGTGTTTAAATGTTATACATCGACGACAACCAACAACTAGCGCATTATTGCACAGATTGAAAGACGGTATATATATTAAATAGCAATTATTTAATCGTTCCGTAAATTAGGCTGCAAACGATGACTTCAATTTATCGGCCTTTATTATAAATCATTTTAGACCTGTGAGCAAATATGCTTAATGTGGTTATGCGGTCATACATATAAGGTACAAGAAAGGGGTGTTTCCGTTACAATGTATTATTAAGCTTATCTTGCTGTGTGTATAGTATTATGGACTATGATATTACTGCTTTTGCCAATCGACTTGGCAAGAATATTCAACATTTGCGTAAATGGGCCAAACGTCAAGGGTTAGAGGCTTGGCGTATGTACGATCGGGATGTACCCCAATATCCTTTTGCAATTGATATTTATGGTGAGCATATTCACTTACAAGAATACGATACTGGTTGGCTGATGCACAAGAAAGAGCATGCAAGCTGGTTGGCAGAAGTTATGGAAGCCATTGTTTTTGTCAGCGGTCTACCTATGGAAAATATTCATGTTAAACGACGTGCTCGTCAGAAAGGTAAAGATCAATATGAGAAAACCGGCAAAAATGGTGATGATTTTGTTGTATATGAATATGGTCGCGCTTTTTGGGTAAATTTAGATAAATATCTTGATACGGGTTTGTTTCTTGATCATCGACCAACTCGACTAAAAATAAGTGAAATTGTTTCAGGAAAGCGTTTTTTAAATTTATTTGCTTATACAGGTAGTTTTTCTGTTTATGCTGCCAGTGGTGGAGCTGTATATAGTGAAACTGTTGATTTGTCTAATACATATCTTGATTGGGCCCGGCGTAATTTTGCTTTAAACCAGATAGATATCGATACACATCAAATTATTCGAGCTGATGTGTTTCAATATCTTCAGTCGGCAGTCGCTGAAAAAAAATCTTTTGATTTAATTGTCATGGATCCGCCAAGTTTTTCTAATAGTAAAAAGATGCAGGACATTCTGGATATTCAGCGTGATCATATTAAATTGATTAATGCGGCCATGCGTTTGCTTTCTCGTGAAGGTATTTTATTTTTTTCTAATAATCTGCGTAGTTTTGTATTGGATTGTTCGATTGAACAAAATTATCAGGTGCGTGATATTAGTAAAAGGTCTATACCAGAAGATTTTCGTAATGCCAAAATTCATCAATGCTGGGAAATCCGCCATATGTCAGCATGATGAAAAGCAATTTATGACTATGTGGATGATTATGCAGTTGGGTTGCTTAGTATTTCACGTTTTCAATTCTGTTTAGATAATACTGTGAATATCTAAATTTTAGCTATTTGAGATTTCAAAGTACATTTGCATGCGCCTTACTCTTTAAAAAGTTTCAGAAAGGTTAATATTGTGTTTGAAATGAACAAATATTTAAATCATTTTTAGTTATTAGTTAGCTATGTGATTTTGTGTGGTAGTAATTTGTGTTATCGTTAATTTTGATATTCAGGTAACTGGTAATTTATGTCTTCTTATATTTTGTCACCGGCAATGCTGGGTATTTTAGGTGGCGGGCAATTAGCTTCTATGTTTACGATCGCTGCCAAGCAATTGGGTTATAGTGTGACTGTATTGGATCCTGATCCAGATGCGCCTGCGGGAAAGCTCGCAGATGTACATTTATGTACCACTTATGATAATCAGCATGCTTTGCAAATTTTGGCACAATGTGCAGCGGTAACGACTGAATTTGAAAATGTGAGCGCGGCCTCGATGCAATGGCTGGCACAATATACGAATGTTTTTCCATCAGGTGAATGCGTAGCTGTTGCTCAGGATCGAGAAACGGAAAAAGCTTGGATTGGTAAGTCCGGACTGTCTACGGTACCTTATGCGATGATTTGTTCTATAGAGGATTTACGCGGAGATTTCAATGCTTTATTGCCAGGAATTTTAAAAACAGCTACTTTGGGTTATGACGGTAAAGGACAGATAACTGTCTGTACGCAAGATGAGTTAGTAGAAGCTTTTTTTCAGTTACAACAAGTGCGCTGTATTTTAGAAAAAAAGGTTGAGTTAAAAGCGGAAATTTCTGTGGTAGTGGCGCGTCAGACCGACGGCCAATCAAGATGTTTTCCGGTTGCTGAAAATATACATCAAAACGGAATTTTGGCTTATACCCTAGTACCGGCAAGATTATCTGTAGCTCTTCAGTCTCAGGCGCAAAAAATGGCACAGCAATTGGCTGAAGCTATGAACTATGTCGGCGTGATGGCCGTTGAAATGTTTGTGGTTGGTACAAATGAAGAGTTAGTGGTTAATGAAATTGCCCCTAGACCACATAATTCTGGTCATTACACTTTAGATGCTTGTCTTTCAAATCAGTTTGAACAGCAGGTGCGATTGATGTGTGGGTTTGCTCCTGCTGCTACAGATTTGCTCAGTCCATGTTGCATGGCGAATATTTTAGGCAATGTGTGGCCAACCAAAGGGCAGCCTGACTGGTCGGTGATTCTCAATGACAGAACAAGCAAACTGCACTTATATGGTAAAAAAGTAGCCAGACATGGTCGCAAAATGGGGCATTTTACGGTGTTAGCCGATGATTCGACGCTAGCATTGGTTAAAGCTCGCACATTGTGTGAGCAATTAATGCAATATACCGATGAAGCCAACTTATAATAGTAGGCCGATATGAGAGGTAGAAAAAACAGGAGAATTTGATTGCAATCTTTTAGCGGAAAATTTTATCAAATCTCCAGCCTGCCACGAAGCTGGATGCTGATGGGATATATTTTGCCTATGTCTCTTGCCTGTGCTGGCATTGCCGGTTTGCCGATGGTAATGGGGGTAGTGAGTGTTTTGGCGGCCTGGTTTTGTTGTCTCATTTTGGGTGAACGCACTGAGGCTCTGATGGTACTGACCCCATATTCTACGCTCGTGCTTTCGGCTGCTATCGCCTTTTATCGAGGTGTCTTGGCAGAGCAGACAGCTGTGGCCAGTTTACTCACGTTGTTTACTGGAATATGGCTGTTGTTATTGTCAATGGTGTTCCCACGCAAGCGCATGAACTGGATAGCAAGACCTGTTTGGCATGGCATCTGTCTGGGCATTATTGCTACTTTGGGGATGCTTATGGTTCCTGTTATGTTAGGTGTCACTCCTGATGGTAATTTTTGGCCTTCATTTTGGACTGCAGTACTGCAATGGCAAAATTGGAACTGGCCTAGTGTGGTGCTTGCACTCATATCTATTATGCTATTTCTTATATGGCGCCCTGCTCATCAGCCTAAGGCTTTATGGCTGATTGTCTTGATGTGGATTATAGATCAGATCTGGCCATTTAATGTATTAGGTGTGGCTACCTCCATGCAGCAGCAATGGCAGTTGTGGCCATTGCTAAAAGTTGCCCACCCAGACTGGTTATCAATCATATTTATGAGCGCATCAGTTGCTTTGCTGATTTTTGTGGAAATTTGCCAGCATCAGGCTTCTCGGATGCAGCACTGTTTTGTTATGGCCAGTATTAGTAATATGATGTCAGCTCTTTTGGGCGGAATGGTTGTTGGTTTATGCCGATTTTCTGGTCGTGTATACAAAATCGATCGCAGAACTTTATTGATCACTTTATTGTTACTCATTTATGTTTATTATTTTTCGTGGTCGTTTGAAGTACCATTGCCGGTCTTAGCTGTTATTGTGCTGTATATGATGTATAAACAATTTAGTTGGAGTGAACTACGTCTATACAAACGTCAATGGGCTGATTTAGTTCTGCTTTATCTTACAGCATTTTTAATCTTTTCGTTAGGTGTTTTGTCTGGTTTATGGCTGGTGATGACTTTCAGTCTCATTTTTATGTGGTGGCGTCTGTTAAGAGAGCATGCTTGGCCGTTATTGCCGGCAAATGTACAGATAATAACTGGTGCGATTGTTATTACTATGCCGCAGGTGTTGCTATTTGCAAATGCTCGGTTTTTACTGTACCAAGTTGGTAATTTAGCCAAAGAATTACCGCAGCAGGATGTTTATGTTGATGTTAGCAAAGGTTGTCGTATTGACATAACTGTTTTAATATATTTACAAAGTTTAGCGCGTAGAATGCATTGGCATGGAAAAAAATTGTTTATCTGTGGTTTGACAGAGCAAAACTTAAAAACGTTGACAGTAAAATCCCTTGATTATCTGCCGTCTGAGCAATTATGCTCTTCTAGAGCGGTACATTTATTGCATATAAATTGATTAATGGCAATATGATTTTGTAATTGTTCACTTGCCTGACTATATACTGTAGTTCATTTAATCACAAGTAATACTTAGTTTTAATATTATAAATGATGGGAATTAACGGTTATGAGTATTTTCTGGAGTGAAAAGACCAGACTTTTGCAACCTTATACACCGGGAGAGCAGCCCAAGCTGAAAAATCTGGTTAAACTGAATACCAATGAGAATCCTTTTCCTCCCTCAGCTATGGCTTTGGCGGCAATGCGTTCTGCGGTCAATGCAGATTTACGTCTTTATCCAGATCCAGATGCAAAACTACTCAAGCAAACAATTGCAAATTATTATCAACTGTCTATTGAACAGGTTTTTGTCGGTAATGGTTCTGATGAGGTGCTGGCACTAGTATTTGCCACTTTTTTTCAGGGAAAAACGAATTTATTTATGCCGGATGTAAGTTACAGTTTCTATCCGGTGTATTGCCAACTATATGATGTTAAACCTAAATTTATCGCTTTAGATGACGACTTAGACATTAATCCCAATGATTATCAGGGTGCAAAAGCCGGTGTCATTTTCCCTAACCCCAATGCGCCTACAGGTTGCCTTTTGCATTTGCACCAGATAGAGCAGATTTTGCAGGTAAATCAAGATTGTGTTGTCGTCATTGATGAAGCTTACATTGATTTTGGTGGGGAATCTGCGGTTAAACTGATTGACCATTATCCAAATTTGTTGATAACTCAGACCTTATCAAAATCACGCTCTCTCGCTGGTATGCGTATTGGATTGGCGCTAGGACAAAAAAGTCTGATTGAAGGGTTGGAAAAAGTTAAAAACAGTTTCAATTCTTATCCTCTTGATCGGGTAGCACAAGCAGGTGCAGTAGCTGTTTTTACCGATGAAGCTTATTTTCGCCAAACTTGTACTCAAGTAATTGAAAACCGCATGTGGTTGGAAAAACAATTAATAGCATTGCAATTTAAGGTGCTACCATCTGCCGCCAATTTTGTTTTTGCTAGTCATATCAGTTATAAAGCAGAGTTGATTTGCCAGAACTTACGCAGCCATGGCATTATTGTGCGCCATTTTCGGCAACAACGAATTAATAATTATTTGCGCATCAGTGTAGGTACTATGGAACAGCAGCAACAATTAATTACTGTCTTACAAACTTTGCTCACGTAATCTATAAGTGGATTTTTAACTATTTAGTCTGGAGTTCATGATGATTATTTATCACCAATTAAATATGTTCGTAGTAATGAAATCTTTGTCAGCAAGCTTAAAGGCAAACTGCTATTAGTGATGAGTTGGTAGTCAAGTGCTAGCAAAAAATTTGATTGGTCACACAATGTTGCTAGAAGTAAAGATTGAAATTAGAAGTAGATAATTAGGTCAAATAATCAGCAATTAGGTAATTTTTACATAAAATTTATGAACAATTGTTTGTTTGATTAATACCTTTTATGTTGGTAAATTGACTATTGGTGTGATAAAACCGATTAAAATGAATTCAGCTAAGAGCAGGGCTGCTATAAAAAAACATTGATATTTCTTTTTGATTCTGGAAAATAATCAAATATCAACTGTCAGAGGTGATGCTGTTGGTTTTATTCATACGGAAAAAGCGCAACAATTTGCCATTGTTTGTATTAAAGCAAACGATTTTGAAGAATTAGAAAGTTACAATTAGATAAGAATTGATTTGGACGGCAACTAAATCACCTGAGTTGTAATAGCCTTTATT
Source organism: Snodgrassella sp. (assembly GCA_024103515.1). Lineage (GTDB taxonomy): Bacteria > Pseudomonadota > Gammaproteobacteria > Burkholderiales > Neisseriaceae > Snodgrassella. Next base: position 12,724 of record JAGGIK010000001.1, read on the forward strand.
TAATCTAATATTTAGTTAATTTGATACCAACACTGGATTGTCAGTAATAAATCAAACTACCAAAATCATCCGACCCAAATTAGGACTTTTAGAATTTGCTCAATAGTTAGGTTACGTTCAGCAAGTCAGCCACGTCATGGCAGCGATTATTGCTCTAAAACGCTTTGAGTAATGCGACGTAGAATTAGCTCGTCAGGAAGTCAGCTTTAAGACCGATAGAAAAAATTAAGTATAGCCGCATATCGAGAGACATACACTAGCACAAAGCTAGCTATAGTTCCTGACGAAAGTGAAAGCAGCACGAAAGGCATAAAGAGAAATAATGGACCAACAACCTGATTAATTATGCGCAAGATATCGATTATGTGGGGGATATCAAAGGGGCTGGCAAAATAAACCGACTTCCGTTTATTGATCCCGATTCAAGACTGGCATTTGCTTAAATATGACCGAAAGGAATAATTCAATTGCTGTGACGATGCGCCATAAGCTATAGATTTCATATATTGCTACAGAGCAGATACCACTTTTAGGCATACTAACAGACAGATGAACTGAGTATAACGGTCATAAAGAGCGTCATACTTTGCAACTATGCCTGAATTTGGAGGATAGGAAGTACACCAAACTTTACTGCTTAAAAACAAATGTCATCGGTGAGCAATTTAATAAAAAAATGATAATAAAATATTATGATATTATATTTAGGCGTAAAATAAGATACCGAACCGACAGACAGATACAACGGGATATTGATCGTAGGTTAGAATTCTACAATCGAGATAGAGCACATTCGGGCAAATACAGTTATGCTAAAATAGCTTAGCAAATTTAGTTAGAAACAAAAGAGCTGGCCAAAGCAAGGTAACTGGACAACTTATATTATTCATCGGACTGTTATTCTGTCAGAACAAATGCTGATGACAAGGTAGTGTCTGTCAGATTAAGTCTGGGTCAGTGTGTCTTAGTTATTCAACTGATGACCCAATAGGTTGAGAAGAATTTTGACTCTGGCTGTGAAGATTTTTAGAAATTATTGCTGCAATTAAGATTGATGCAGATTAATCTGTATAAAATACGGATGATTATGATAAATAATAATATTTTATTATTCAAATGGTTAAACTGATTTGTGCAGCTGGTAATTTTTATCCAATAATTGAAACTGAAAGTGTTGATCATTTTGAAGAATAATTTGTTTGTCCTTGGTAACAAATATTGCCCCTATTGATGTTCGCTTATTTAATTCTTCTCTTCCTTTTTTGATACCCAATCCGTATAGAATAGTGGAGAAGATATCGCCTGTTAATGAGTTTTCAGAAATAATAGTAATGCTTTCAAGTTCATTATCTAATGGAAAGCCTGTAGCTGGATTAATTATATGATGATAAAGATGGTTATTTTGAATGAAATAGCGTTCATAAATTCCCGAGGTAACCACTGATTTATCCTGAACTCGAATAATGCCAAGTAAGCTTGTAGCTGAAGCAAATGGTTTTTTTAAACCAACTTTCCAGTACTTGTTTGGCGAGAGTGGAGAGGAACCTATGGTCAGGACATTGCCTCCACAATTAATGATGGCATGATGGATATCATATTGAACCAGTACGAGTTTTATGATGTCGGCAATATACCCCTTAGCGATTGCGCCCAAGTCGATTTCCATGCCTGTTTTAGGTAAGTAAACACTGTTATTCTGCTTATTGAGTACAATCAATCTCGGGTCGGTTAGAGCAAGCTTTTCAGAAATCGATTGAGAATCTGGTACAGTATGGCCACTAAAGCCAATTTTCCATAGTTTCACCAATGGACCAATAGCCAGATTAAAAATGCTATTGGGTAAAAGACTTGCCTGTTTTGCTTGCATAATAAGATCAAAAACTAAGTCACTTACAGTAACAGGATGCTTGCCGGCAGCATGATTAATATTCATTACTTCAGAATGCTCCCGATTAACCGTCAATAGTGCTTCAAGCGCTTCGATGGTATTGAAAACAGCTGCAACTGCTTGCAGATTTTCTGTAAGCAGTTGCAGGGAGACTGTTGTACCCATCAGCTGTTGCGAATAGGTAAAGCATGCATTGTTCATCTTGATCTACTGCAGATAAAATTTAGTTGGCTTTTTTGATATAAGCCGCAGCTTGATCACCAGCTTGGATTCCAAATATGATGATATCAGCAACTGCATTACCACCAATTCGATTACCACCATGCACACCACCTACTACCTCACCAGCAGCATAAGCACCAGCGATAACATTTTTATTTGCGTCTAACACTTCGGTATTACTATTTATCGTTACTCCGCCCATGGTATGGTGGATGCCTGGAGCAATTTGGATTGCGTAGAAAGGAGCTTGGTTGATTGGATGACGCATGCCTGTATTACGGCCAAAATCTTTATCTTCCTTTTGCTCAACGAAAGTATTATATCGTTCTATGGTGCTGTTCAAAGCAGCTGGATCTATATCCAGAATATGTGCAAGTTCGGCCAATGAATTAGCTTGTGCTGCAAAACCATTGCTAATGTAGGTTTCCGCTGCTTTGTTTTCAGTTTTAACCTGTTCATCAAATAGTATATAAGAATAATGTTCAGGTAAGGCTATAATGCTATTGGAAACTTTATCGCGTGTATCCAATTCATTGACAAAGCGTTTACCTTGTTGAGAAACCAGTATAGCACCACCACCGCGTATAGACTCGGATATCAAATAAGCTGTTTTTTGTTCAACAGTTGGGTGAATCTGAATTTCATTCATATCAACGGTGTCTGCACCAATTTTTTGCAGAAGGGCAATACCACTACCGGTTGCTCCTTTGTGGTTAGTGGTTACAAAATCGGCTAAATCAGGACGATAATGAGTGACCATTTCGGCATTAGCACCAAAGCCACCTGTCGCCACAATGACTGCTTTGGTATTCACGCGTTGGCTGTTACCTTCTTCATCTATGGTGGTGACAGCCTTTATTTTACCATCTGCAAATTCAATTTCTGTAACGGATGTATCGAGCATTACTTCGATATCGCGTTGATTGATATTTTTAACCAAACCGCTGATTAAAAAGCCACCTACAGCCGCACCATTTTCAGGACGGTGAGTACGGTCGACACTCATTCCGCCAGTAGTGGTCAGGTTGCTTAGTTCAATGCCTTTTGCGTCTAGCCAGTTGATGGCATCTGGTGCGTGTTCAACAAAATAGTGCAGCAGTTGTGGATTATTTTTGTTTTTACCGCCCTTAAGGGTTTCGTTGTAAAACCATTCTTTTTTATCAACAATGCCGGCTTTTTCCTGAAATTTTGTTTCAGCAGCATTCATGCCGGCTGAAGCCTTATTGGTATTACCACCTATAATTGGCATTTTTTCAATTATGATAACACTGGCACCTTTATCATGTGCTTCAATTGCGGCGGCCAGTCCCGCACCACCACTACCAATAACTACAACATCATAGTTTTTTTCATTAGGATCGCCGCCTTCAGCAATAATGGCTACTCGGTAAGATTCTGCTATGGCTTTTGTTACGGCTTTTTTAAATGCTTCACATTGTGATGTGGCACCACTGATGGTATCTACATAAGGACTGTTAGCAGCCAGTATTCTATCTTTTATTTCATTAAAGTTTTTCACTGAAACATTATTCAGCTGGTCGGCATTAACCAGGGTTAGGTCTTTAATAAAATTTTGGCCAAGTTCGACATTGATTACAAATTCGTTTGCGTAATCATCTTTGACAGTCTGACGATAGGTACCAGCTTGAAATTTTTTGGTTGTAATTTCACGAACCATGCTGCTAACCAAGGGAAAGCGCCACAGTGGTTCAGGAATGGTTTTATTAATACGTTGATCACTGTTAATTGACAGTTGTATATCATCTTTAGTTTTGATTTGTTCTGCCCAGTCTGGATAAGCAATACAGCCGCGACCAATAGCGACCAAATCATAGCCGTGTTCAATTGCTGTTTCGGCATCAGTTCTGTTAACTATATTACCAACGCCTATCACTGGAATTTTGCTTAAAGCAGGTGAACGCATTTGCACAAATTTATCAATTAGTGGGGTTTTGTCATCAGTATTAATAATGGATGGGCGTAAGGTATATCCCATTGAGAAGTGGACATATTCAAGACCTGCTAAGGCCAGTTTTTCAAGTAGAAACAAAGAATCTTCGAAAGTAATACCCGGTACTTCCAATTCTTCGGGCGAAAAACGATAGCCAATTATGAAATCATCTGAAGCATATTGCTTTGCCATTTTGCGGCTGATTTCTAATACAGCTAATGGAAAGCGAGTACGATTTTCGCGACTGCCACCCCATTTATCTTCACGCTGATTTGCATGGGGTGAGAAAAACTGCTGGATCAGATAGGTGTTGGCACCGTGGATTTCGATTCCATCAAATCCGGCCTGAATGGCACGCCGGGCCGCATCTCCGAATTTTTGCACCATATCTTCGACTTCACCAGCGGTCAGCGGGATCGGGGTTGGGGCATTGGGACGTGGAATGGCAATGGCGCTTGGACCCACTGGCATTTGTCCACCAATTAGTTTTGGATCTACCATGCGACCACCATGATAAATCTGTAAAATAGCTTTTGAGCCACGTTCTTTAATTGCATTGGCGATCAAGCTTAGACCCTCAATACAATCATCATTATGGATACCCAGTGCTCCCGGAAAGGCTGGGCCTCTTTCATCTATGAATCCACATTCTACGATAATGGTACCGATTGCACCGGCGCGGGCACGATAGTATTCGATCTGATTTTCAGTCACAGTGCCATCGTGAAAACTACAGCACGTAGTCATAGGAGCCATCATTAAGCGGTTTTTTAATACCACACCATTTGGTAGAGTAAAGGGACTAAATAACGGGGAGGTTGAATAATCCATATGTAACACCCTTTAAATTAGGTAGACGGAAATAATTGATTCATACTTAAAATTTGGTCTAATGTTAACTTAAAAAAATAAGCTTAGCCATTAATTCAAAGGCAAATATTTTATCTGATGGGTGCTTTAGTTGAATGTTTTGATGCAGGTCAAATTGATGTATTTTATTGCAGGGAGGATACCGTTTCTTTCTTTTAATTATTTACAAATTTTGTTTATGTTAATTCTGATTGTTAAATAAAAAAACTGGTTAATATGGTAAATATTTTATAAACCAAGTACTTATATTGGGATGCTTTGATAAATTGATGAATGACCTATTGTAGGTAATCTTTGTGGTTTTAAATTAAATTTAAATCATACTTATTATTTTTATGAATTTTTGCAATCTTGAGAAAAGTTGTGAATCGATTTTTTTGTTTGAACTGAGTACATGTTTTTTCCTTGGTTTTTAGCAAGTTTTTTATATAACAACCGTAGGTTAAATAAAAAACGATTGGCGAGAATAAAATTGGTCTTATTTTTTATATTAGTCGGACACCTTTAATGACTTATTCTTAAAATTCAAAATTAATTGCATAGCAAAGAGTAAAAGAATAAATGCTGTGGATCGAATTAAAAAATGTGGTTTAAGCAAAGTAAATAATATTGCGTGAATGCTTGCTCCGCTAAATAAAATACAGGCATACAGTAAAATGGCTAGAATAAGCAGACCAAGAATGAAAAAGAAACGCACAACATACACAGTGGCGAAAAAAATTAATGGGTTGTTTAAATATAAAGAATCAATAATGATTATACCATTGTTAATAAAGGTACACTCGGTACATATACAAGCTTGATTGCTTCGAATAAATAGCTTGTTGATAAATTAAATGACATGACTACAGCACCTATTTCATATTGGGACTATGTAAACCTTAATGAAGTGAAACGTTGAAAATGACAAAGTTGAGTAAGGTAAAAGGAATAAGTTTATAGGGACATCATTTTTCCAGTTGGTAAGAATCTGAAGTAAAATGGCCAAAATTGAAAGTAAAGATCCGCTCCGAAGAGTTTGCAGAAAATCCAACTTGGTATTTAGGGATCAAACATGTTTTTTGATTGTATACCTATCGTCTGGCCTAAATGTAAGCAAAACGGTGATGTAAAATAAATTTCAAAATGATTAAATAACAAATATTAACTTAAATAAAGTGTGCATGAAACATGACGTTATTTACTCTGGTCGGGTACAATCAGTTTTTTTACTGAAATAAACGACACATGGCTTCTTTGGAAACATGGATTGGCTTGCGCTATTTGCGTGCTAAGAAACGTAATGGTTTTATGTCCATAATCAGTGCTGTATCCATTGCAGGAATAGCATTGGGTGTAATTACTTTAATTGTTGTACTGTCGGTAATGAATGGATTTCAAAGAGAAATTCGGAATCAACTTCTCAGTATTGCGCCGCATGCAGAGCTAGGCTATTATCAGAATAGTGACGATCGTCACTGGCAGGATTTACAAAAACTGGTTCAGGGCAACAAACAGGTTCTAGGCTCTGCTCCTTATGTGGCTGATCAGGCTTTGCTTGCCAATGGTGGCGAGGTGCGTGGTGTTCAGATACGCGGCATTGATCCGGCGATAGAAAGCAATGTTGTAGATTATGAGAAAGACATATCGCCTGATGGATTTAAAGGTTTAAAACCGGGGGAATTTGATATCATATTGGGCAAAGGACTGGCAGAAGCTCTAGGAGCCAATATTGGCGACAAAATTACAGTTATTACTCCCGATGGGAATGTCACACCAGCCGGTATGGTACCCAGATTAAAACAATTTACACTTGTAGGTATCCTATACACCAAAATTTTTGAAGTTGACAACAGTCTGGCGATGACTCACATCGCTGATGCGCAAAAATTATATCGATTAGGCAATGCTGTCAGCGGCGTGCGTCTCAAATTGGCTGATCCGCAGGAAGCTCCCTCTATCATACATAAAATAGTACCGGGCAATCTTCAGTCACAGATATGGATTAATGATTGGACATACCAAAATCGAAGTTATTTTGATGCGGTACAAATTGAAAAGCGAATGTTATTCATTATTTTGCTATTAATTATTGCAGTGGCTGCATTCAATTTAGTGTCATCACTGGTTATGGCCGTAACGGAAAAACAGGCTGACATAGCTATACTACGCACTCTTGGCATGTCGCCGGCTGGTATCATGCGAATATTCATAATTCAAGGGGCAGTAGCCGGTTTCATGGGCACACTAATTGGCGTAATTCTAGGTGTGACTCTGGCGTTGAATGTGGGCAAAATAGTGGCCTTGATAGAAGATTTGGTTGGTAGACGTTTAATTACTTCCCAAATTTACTTTGTCGATTATATGCCATCTTATATTAAGGTTTCTGATGTTTGCGTCATCGCCTTTGCAGCGTTGTTATTGTCATTTCTTGCTACTATATATCCCAGCTGGCGCGCAGCTAAAACTCAACCAGCGGAGGCTTTACGATATGAATAGACCTGAATACATTATTGAATGTCAAAATATCACTAAAGCTTATGATGACGGACATTTGCAAGTGTCTGTGCTGGAAAATCTTAATTTCAATATTGTCCACGGTCAAAGCGTCAGTATTGTTGGTGCTTCTGGAAGTGGTAAGTCTACTTTATTACATCTGCTTGGTGGTTTGGATGTGCCAACTAGCGGTACGATAAGGTTAATGGGACAGGATCTTAGTAATCTTAGCCAGAATGCAATCGGTAAGCTACGTAATCGATATTTGGGTTTTGTTTACCAGTTTCATCATTTATTGCCTGACTTTACCGCTCTGGAAAATGTCATGATGCCTTTGCTGATTGCGCGTAATAGCAAAGCAGAAGCTGAAGAGCAAGCATTATCGATGTTGGAAAAAGTGGGTTTGAGACAACGTGTTTTGCATCGACCTGGAGAATTATCTGGCGGTGAGCGTCAGCGTGCTGCCATTGCTCGCGCTTTGGTGACTCATCCAGCTTGTTTATTGGCCGATGAACCAACAGGTAATTTGGATCGCAGAAATGCTCAGAATATTTTAGATATGATGTTAGATTTACAGTCTGAACTTGGAACCAGTCTGGTGGTCGTAACCCATGATGATGAATTAGCTGCTCGTTTCGGTCAGGTTTTAAACGTGTTTGATGGTACGCTTATACCTCAACCCTAGACTGGTATTATTAAAATTATCCTAATTATATGTCTGATTCTATGCTTATTACTTCAGCAACAAAAAATGAAGAGCATCCAGCATTAGCTGCAATCGCTAAGGTTTTAAGCAAGGTAGCACAACATGAGTGGGAAATAGTGCAACCCTGGGCTGAGGCATTATTAATTGCTTTAATCCGTGGAGATAGCTACATCATTATTCCTCGAGATCGTTTATCAGAATTAAGGGAATGTCGTGTTTTGGTTGGGAATACAGGTATGTATTCTCCTTTTATTCTGAATCAGCAACAATTATTTTTTGGTAGAATGTGGCAGCTGGAACAGGATGTAGCTACCGATATCTATAAATTGAGTACTGCTGCAGCCAAATTCTTCAATGAATCAGTAGCTGAGGATTTAAAAAACTGGTTTCCAGATCAGAATGGAAATGAGCAACGTTTTGCCGCTGCGTTAGCATTAGTGCAGCACTTCGTTGTGATAAATGGCGGACCGGGAACTGGAAAAACCACTACCGTAGCCAAAATTCTGGCACTACTTTTAAAACATGTCTGGCAAGCTCCTTATCCGCCACAAATTGCATTAATTGCACCTACAGGCAAAGCGGCCACTCATATGGCTAATGCGTTACAGTGTGCGCTGACTAATCTTGAATTGTCACCAGAAATTTTTCAAGTTTTATCACAATTAAGTGGTCAAACTGTTCATCGTTTGCTACAGCTGCGGCCACCATTGTTATCCGGTCCTTTTAATGCTGATAATCCGCTGCCAGTTGATATACTTATTGTTGATGAATCGTCGATGCTTGATTTATCATTGTTCAGGGTGTTGTTAGAAAGTTTAAAACCAGAAGTCAGACTAATATTATTGGGAGATGCTAATCAATTACCAGCTGTAGGTGCAGGTAATGTGTTAGCAGAATTGTCTGTACCAACAGCTTTGACACCAGCCATTACAAAACAACTGAATTATTTACTTCCAAATTTTTCAATGCCGCCGAGCCATGAAGAGGCAGGTATAGCAGCACATATTGCGACATTGACACACAGCTATCGTTTTGATCCGACTAAAGGTATCGGGGCTTTGGCTACAGCTTGTATCAATGGCGATGACAGCTTAGCTTTGACCGCCATAGAATCTTTTCCACAGCTACATTTGCAGCAATATAGCTTTTTAGATTTATGTGAAAAAATTTATCAGCTACAACTTGCTTGGTGGCAGGCGGTGACCACCAATAATATTCAAGCTGTTTTCAGTCATTTAACCGATATAATAGTTTTGTCAGTAAGAAGAGCAGATGCAAAAGAATTTAATCGACTTTATTGTCGCTATCTTGGCCATCAGCTGCAATTAGATACTGAAAGTTGGTTTATGGGTATGCCTATTCTGATTACGCAAAATGATTATAATATTGGTTTGTATAACGGAGATATTGGGGTTATCTTACCTGATGCAGATAATCATCAGTTTTTGCTAGCTTATTTCGCTGATGGTCAATCTTATCGCAAAGTAGCACTGAGCAGATTACCACAACATGAACCAGCTTTTGCTATTACCGTGCATAAAAGTCAAGGATCTGAATATGAACAGGTATGGCTTTTGGCGCCACAGTCTGAGGCAAGCGTTGATGACCCTTTGTTTAATCGTGCGTTAATGTATACAGCTTTAACACGCGCACGAAACCAATTTACTTTTTGCGGAACAGCCAGACAATTGACTCAAGCCATAAAAAATAATGAACGGCGTCGTAGCGGACTAAGGTCTGCGCTTAAAAAATTATTTCAGCAGCAGTCCCAATTGTCCTTGTTCTAGAATAGTTTATTATTCAAATTCTTTAAATTAACAGATATATACTTTTTTTTAAATCATTACTTATCAGCAGAAGTAAAATTATGTCAAAACCTTTATATGCCATTATTGCAGCAATGCAGCCAGAGCTAGATTGTTTGCTAGAAAAATTACAGGAAAGAAATGATATTCTGGTTGGAGGATTTAAATTTCATAAAGGAAGAATTGATCACTGTGAGGTAGTTTTGGCTTTAAGTGGAATTGGCAAAGTAAATGCTGCTATAACTACTGCGATTATTATTGAGCGCTTTGCACCAGATTACGTTATTAATACTGGCAGTGCAGGTGGTTTAAAGCAGGGAATGGAAATAGGTGATGTGGTAATAGGTACAGAAGTAGCTCATCATGATGTAGATGTTACGGCTTTTGGCTATGAAATTGGCCAAGTGCCAAAATTACCAAGCCGTTATCACGCGTCCGAATGTTTGATACAAGCAGCTAAGCAAGCAGCACTTGGATATAAAGATAACCATACTATCCATCAAGGTTTGATTGTTAGTGGTGATCAATTTATCGGCACAACCGAACAGAATATGGTAATAAAAAAACAATTCACAGATGTTCTGGCGGTCGAAATGGAAGCTGCTGCGATAGCACAAACGTGTCATCAGCTAGGAATTGCTTTTGTGATTATTCGTGCTATTTCAGATAACGGTGACGCAAAGGCAAGTATAAATTTTGACGAATTCCTGCAGGTGGCGGGGAAGAATTCAGCTCAAATGGTAATCAATCTGATCAATTCTTGTGGTTGCTTTTAAAATTATCACTAATAATAAGTTGTCAAATCTATCAAGTTACTGTTTTTATAACTTAAATTATTATAAATTTGGTTGTTATCTTGTTCAGGATATTTTCATGTTTCAATCTTTTTTTCCAAAGCCACGTTGGTTTTTTTTGTCAATAGTGCTGTGGATTGCGTTGAATATCGGACTTTGGTATGCCGGAGGGAAATCTGCTGGAGAATGGTTAGGTTGGCCACAAGGTTATGCTTCCCAGCCTCTAGCTATTGATCTTTCCAGATTCTGGTCACCAGCTTTTCTTTGGTTTTATCTCTGGTTTATTGTGGCGACAGGTTTGTTTGCAGGTTTCTGGTTTTTGGTTGATCGCCATCCGTGGCAACGATGGTCAATATGGGGCTCGGCCTTAATATTGTTCAATATTTGGTTTGATGTGCAAGTGAACGTCACGATCAATGCTTGGTTTGGTCCATTCTGGGATTTGATCCAAAATATGCTGACTAGTGGCGGTTCGATAAGCAATATTTATCAGAATATGCTGACTTTTCTGTATATTGCGATGGTATTCGTTACTATTTTTATGCTTAATTCTTTCTTTATCAGCCATTACGTATTTCGCTGGCGTACAGCAATGAATAATTATTATATTGAGAATTGGCCAGAATTGCGAATGGTCGAGGGTGCATCACAGCGAGTCCAAGAGGATACTATGCGATTTGCCAGCACTGTGGAAGAGTTAAGTGTGCGGTTGGTGCGTGCTGTGATGGTATTGATTGCTTTTTTACCTATTTTATTCGAGCTTTCCAAACATGTACCAGTCCTGCCAGTTGTCGGTGAAATTAAATATTCATTGGTTTGGGCCGCTTTAGGCTGGTCATTAGTGGGAACTTTGTTGTTGATGCTGGTTGGAACTAAGCTACCCGGATTACAATTTAATAATCAGAAGGTTGAAGCAGCTTATCGGAAAGAGCTGGTTTATGCTGAAGACAATGTCAATCGTGGTGAGCCGCTAACTTTAAAAGAGTTATTTAGACAAGTTAAAGTAAATTATTATCGCCTTTATTTTCATTATGCTTATTTTAATTTAGTGAGTACTTGGTATCTGCAATTAGATAATTTATTTGGTTTATTGATGCTGGCACCGTCCATTGCTGCAGGTATAATGACTTTAGGACTTATTAATCAAATTCTTAATGTGTTTGACAACGTACGTTCTTCATTTCAGTATCTCATTAATTCTTGGAAAACCATCATCGAGTTATTATCAATACGAAAGCGTCTAAAAGAATTTGAGTCCATTTTGAGTCAGAAAGCCCGGGGTTAAGAATCCATGATAAGAATTTAATCAAAGCAAACTTCATTGCTATAAATTAAAGTTTGCTTTGGTTATGTTCAGTGTGGTGATTGAAAATATTTATACAAAAATAATCAATTATTAAGTGTAGATATTATGATAAAGAATGATTTAATAAATTTAATAAAAATTGAGGATTCTCAAAGTTTTTTCTTAATTTTGCAGGATAATATAAATCGTTAGCTGACTTATTTAACACTAAGACGAAATTAGCCCAGAACATTGCTTAGTATGATCAATATCAAATGTAATAATTTTTTATTTATTAAAGAGGTACATATATTTGAATGATAAAATATAGAGATTATTGTGACAACTCAAATTAATCCCTGTATTTAAATGTAACTTTTAATAATAATTAGTAATTTTAATTAAATAAATGCATGATAGCCATTATTTAGTATGCGAAATTTAGATACAATCCACTTGAATTTGTTGTGATTTGTAGTTGGCCAATGCACAAATTATTACATTTTAACAAGTGATAATGAGTGCGCAATTAAGGAGGTGTTATGAGTACACGTATTGAACATGACAGCATGGGTGAAATTGCAGTATCAGAAAATGTTTACTGGGGAGCGCAAACTCAACGAAGTCTGCAGAATTTTGATATTGGCGGTGAAATTTTGCCTCCGTCCATGATTCAGGCTCTGGCTATGGTAAAAAAAGCTGCGGCTTTAACAAATAAACAGTTAAATCGCATCAGTGATGAATGTGCTGATTTAATTGTGCAAGCTGCTGAGCGTGTGTTAAAGGGCGAATTGGCTGACCAGTTTCCTTTAGTTGTATGGCAAACAGGATCAGGTACTCAAAGCAATATGAATATGAACGAGGTGTTGGCTAATGTTGCTAATGAATTAGCCGGTAAGCCTCGTGGTAGTTACGCACCTGTTCACCCTAATGATCATGTTAATCATGGTCAATCCACCAACGATTGTTTTCCTGCTGCTATTCATGTGGCTACAGCAATTCAAATTAATAAACATCTGATCCCAAATGTTAAGGCATTACGCGATTCGCTTGCAGCCAAAGCTGATGAATTCAAAGATATTGTGAAGATTGGTCGTACTCATTTACAAGATGCTACGCCATTGACACTTGGTCAGGAATTTAGTGGTTATGTTAGTCAGCTTGATCATGGCTTGGCGCGTCTAGAACAAGCTTTGCAGTGGTTATATGAACTACCTCTGGGCGGGACGGCAGTAGGTACAGGTTTAAATTGCCATCCGCAGTTTGCCGAAAAATCTGCTGAAAAATTGGCAGAATTGACTGGTTTGCCATTTGTAACTGCTCCAAACAAATTTGAAGCATTGGCAGGGCGTGATGCAGTAGTCTTTACCTCCGGTAGCCTTAGAACATTGGCAGTGAGTCTGAATAAAATTGCTAATGACATACGCTGGCTTGCTAGTGGTCCACGATGTGGTATCGGGGAAATCACAATTCCGGCCAATGAACCTGGTTCCAGTATTATGCCTGGTAAAGTAAATCCTACCCAATGTGAAGCCATGACTATGGTTGCAGCACAGGTTATTGGTAATGATATGACTATTGCTATGGCTGGTGCATCAGGCAATTTTGAATTAAATGTTTATATGCCAGTTATCGTTTTTGATATATTGCAATCTATACGTTTGCTGGCCGATGCATGTAATAGCTTTAATTTACGTTGTGCTCAGGGAATTCAACCTGTGCGTGAAAAAATTGATGCCAATCTGCACCATTCCTTAATGCTGGTTACTGCTTTGAATCGTCATATTGGTTATGAAAAAGCTGCCAAAATTGCTAAAACCGCTTATGCTCAAAATCAAAGTTTGAAACAGGCTGCCATTGAGTTGGGATATCTGACTGCTGAGCAGTTTGATGAATGGGTTGTGCCAGAAGAAATGATTGCACCTAAATAATTTAGGCTGTAATGGCAAAAACCACATTTGGTGCTGATCAAATGTGGTTCTTATTTGGAACTCGAATAATGTTGAAGTAAACATTTTTAAAATAGGTCAATTAAAGTGATTATACCAATATTCGTTAGCGTCAGAAGAACTTAGAACGTGTATATATCGCAGATTTAGTACAAGATTCACATTGAAAATGACGCGGTGCATTTTAGTATTTTAGATTCTATCGATGTCATATTATCGAGTGTCTTATAAGGTCTATCGCTGTTATAAATGGTTAGCCATTTTTCGGTTACTTTTATTTCTTACCCAGGTTATTAAATAGATATAAATCCAATACCTCTGTACGGTACGAACGGTTAAATCGTTCAATCAAGCCAATTTGATATGGGCTGACGGGTTTGAAGTAATCTATATTTATACCATGTGTTTTTGCCCAGTTAGTAAACGTGTTTCCGGTGAATTTTGGTCCATTATCTACTCGTATTTTACGTGGATAACCATGATATTTGGCCAGTTTATCCAGATAACGGGTAATCCTGCCAGTTGGTAAACTGACCGCAATATCAATGCCTAGCGCCTCGCGATTAAAATCATCTATCACATTGAAAGTTCTAAAGCGTCGTTGATTGCGACTTCTGTCACTGATAAAATCCATGGACCAGCATTCACCTTGTTTATTGGGTACTGATAGCCTTTCCGGGCTTGGTGGTGGAATACGCTGTTTACGCTTTAGCCTCAGATTAAGCTTCAATTCACAATACACCCGATACACACGTACATGATTTCACTGATGACTACTAATCTTTCTGATGCGATTAAAACATTTGGGAAAGCCCCAGCGTCAATGCTTATCGGGAATAGCACTGAGTACGGACATAATCACTGAATCATCCGGTAACTTGGGTTGATAAGAGTAAGCACAGTGGCTTAACTCAACAATAGAACAACTCACTGTAATAGTAACAGGATTACTTTCTTGTAACTGCAAAGCCTAGGCTTTACGCTCCTAGGTAGGCACTAGAGCTTTTTTATGATTTGCTACTGAAGCTGAGATTTTAAACTGAGCTTGGCAAACATCTGCTTAAGCTTGTGGTTTTCAGCCTTCAACTTCTTTAAACATTTGATATCGGAGATTTCCATACCACCGTATTATTGATCACGCCATTGATAGAAAGTTGAATTGCCCATATCATATTTACCGCAAATTTTTAATGAGCATAGTAACTTCAGCTTCATATAAAATAGCGACAAATTGATAGGGTGTTATTTATTTGATGTTTAAATTCGCTGTGGGCTAATAAAGAGAATTTGCTACTTCTAGGCTGTACTATTTTAGGGGATAGTTACGCTATTATAACCTAAGTTACCGGATGATTCGGCGATTATATCAGTATTCAGTGCGATAACAGACAAGCATTTACGCTGGGGCTTTCCCAAATGTTTTAATCGTATCAGAAAGCTCGGCTATAAATGGAACTATAAACGGATGTATCGAGTGTGTTGCCAATTAAAGCTTGATCTCAGGGTAAAGTATAAACAGCGTATTGCTCCGCGAAGCCCGGAAAAGCTATTAGTACCGAATAAACAAGGTGAATGATGATCCATGGATTAGATGCGTGACAGCAGTTGCAATCAATGACGCTTTAGAACCTTCAATGTGATAGAAGACTTTAATCGTCAGGCGTTAGGCATTGATATTGCGGTCAGTTTACCGGCTGGCAGGACTAGCCGTAATCTGGATAAACGGCTGAAGATCATGCTTATCCACTCAATATACGCATAGATAATGGAGCGGAATTTACCGGAAATATGTTCACTTATTGGGCAAAATCACATAGTATCACCCTAGATTATATTTATCCAGGGCAGTCCATAGCAAACTGGAGTAAGAAATGAAAATAACCCAACCATGGCTAAGCATTTATACCACCGAAAGAGCTCATGCCGTGTTAAATAATATGCTGCCGATTGAAGATCAAACTCTAAGATAAGCAGTATTATTTTCTACCTGAATGTTGTAGTAAATTTAGGGTATTTACAATAGATAGCTTGATAATTTATTATCTAAAAATAAGAAATCTTTATTTTTAAAACTCAGTTCAAAAAGCGTATTTCTTCATTTAATCTAGAGCTGATAATGCCTTTTTTAATTAATTTTTGCTGACAATAAATTTAATGAATATTCCTGAGGGATTACATATCACGCTGATTAGTAGTTAAAGTGTATTGGAAAATATAACTTTCTAGATTTATATGCTACTCAATAGCGGTGTTAGTGATTACAATTATTTATCGTCAGTTAAGTGGGTAGGGGATTTTTACTGTTAAATATTGATAACCGACTCGGTAAATGTTTAAGTATTTGATTGAATCTGAGGGGAGGATTGCTAACGGTCATCTTCAAAAGCATGGCTATTGCGATAATTAGTTATTTTGTTTTGGATAACTGTGAGTAATTGCAACAAGCTGTGTTGCTGGGAGCGGGCGCAGACTTTGGCCGGTTGATCGCAGATTAAGCATGCTCTCGGTTCGATTGCCAGCATCTTCCGGCTGAGTGCATAGCCCGTTTCAGGACTAAAAACATCAATATCCCACAATCTGCCCAGAGGGTGTTTTTGTTCAAGTTCAATCAATTTTTTTTTGATTTTTGTTGCTGCTCTTGTGGCAATCACCCAGTAGCCTTCGGGTCCAGTTTTCAATTCTTGCTGCAGCTGATACAAAATTTGCCAATTGTTTTTTTGAGCAAGTGGTTCAATTGCGCAAACAGCCTCGTTGAATAAAAATATACTGTCCTTAGTTAATTTAAACTTTCCCGGCATGTTGATGGTCAGGCATATTAGTGCAGACTGGTATTGCTTTAACAATTTCGATTGCACAGACTGTCGCTGTTCACGTGCGTTCAGTATTTGTTCAAGGGTTACTGGTGCTATATTAGTATTTACTGGCTGATTCATTTCCTCACCGCTATTCCAAAGGTATCTGAAATAAAACAGGCTGCATACATGTACTAACAGACGAGTTAATGTATGCAGCCCAAACTATGGACGATTAAAGTTAGTCTTGAACTTCACGTACTACGTCAATGATTGAACCATCACGATAATGTACAATACCTACAATCTTATCTTTGAATTTGATTGGTTCAGGTTCGGTAGTCAAATCAATGGCTCGTTTATACAACTCTTCGATAGTTAATATTGGTAGACCAGCATCTTTTAATCGTTGTGCAATTTCTGGACGATTAGGATTAACAGCGATACCGTGATCAGTTACCAATACGTCGATACTTTCACCTGGAGTAACAATTGTTGTTACCTTAGAAATAACGGTTGGGATACGACTACGAATGAGGGGAGCAACGATAATTGACAGGTTGGCGCCGGCTGCTGTATCACAGTGACCACCAGAAGCACCACGCATCACACCATCGGAACCAGTTAACACATTAACGTTAAAGTTCAGGTCGATTTCCAGTGCACTAAGAATGACAATATCCAAGTGATCGCAGGCCGCAGCCTTAGCCGCTGGATTCGCATAATAGTTAGTCGAAATTTCGACATGGTTTGGATTTTCACCTAAGGAGATACCAGCTGCATTATCAAAACTTTGTGTATCTAGTAAAACTTTGATCAAGCCTTTCTGATGCAAATCCACGATACTCTGGGTAATACCACCCAAGGCAAAACCAGCTGTGATGTTTTTAGCACGCATTTTATCTTCTAAAAAGCGTGTACAGGCTGTAGCGGCGGCGCCGGAACCCGTCTGAATAGAGAAGCCATCCTCGAAGTAACCAGAATGCTCAATGACTTGAGCCGCATATCGAGCAATCATCAACTCGCGCGGATTGCTAGTAATACGAACAGCACCAACACTGATCTTAGTCGGATCACCAACTTGATCAACTTTAACAATATAGTCAACCTGATCCTGACGGATACTAGCAGGGTGGTTCGGGTAAGCAACAATCTCTTCAGCCAACAATACCACTTTTTTGGCGTATTGTGCATCAACCATGGCGTAGCCTAAGGAACCGCAACGTGATTTCCCGGTTACGCTGTTGGCATTGCCGAATTCATCAGCGGTAGATACCGCTAGAAAGCTAACATCAAGATTAATCACACCATCCTGAATCAATTTTACACGACCACCATGTGAGTGGATGTGAACTGGATTATCCATCAGGCCGTGAGAGATTGCATCGGCCAGTTTGCCACGCATACCTGAAGTATAGATTTGGGTGATGACACCAGATTTGATATGTTCAATTAGGTAATCATTACACGATAATAATGAGCTTGAAGCCAGAGTCATGTTTTTAAAACCCATTTTGGCCAGAATACCCACTACTAGGTTAATAATTTTGTCGCCTTCACGGAATGCATGATGAAAGCCGACGGTCATGCCATCTTTTAACCCAACTTTTTTAATTGCGTCTTCAATACTTTCACAAATTTTACGCTGATATTTTAGCTCTTGATCGGCCAAATAGGGCGTAGTGGTATTGGCACCGCTAAATGCAGTCAGGCCGGAGATTTGCGGATATTGTTCTGCAATGGAATCGATTATTTTAGTCATAGCTGCTCTGATATTAATGTAAAAGATTATATTGGCTTGCCATTTCCAAAACCATTCTGGCATGTGTGATGATAGGAGCATCAATCATTTTGCCATTTAAGGAAACAACACCCAGTCCTTGCTGTTCAGCTTCTTCCGCTGCCTGAATAACTGCTTTGGCATTGGCGATTTCTTTAGCAGTAGGAGCATATACTTTATTTAATAATTCTATTTGACGTGGATTGATCAGTGATTTACCGTCAAAGCCCAGCTGTTTTGACTTGGTGGCTTCTTGAATAAAGCCTTCATCATTGTTTACATCACCAAATACAACATCATATGCTTGAATTTTGGCTACACGAGCTGCATGGAGTACGGTACACCGGGCATAGAACAATTCGGTACCATCACCACGTGCACTGCGCATATCAACTAAATAGTCAAATGCAGCTAAGGCGATACCGACCATACGAGGGCTAGATTGTGCAATCGCCAGAGCATTAACGACACCTTGCGCAGATTCGATGGCTGCGATGATTTTGGTGGAACCTACTGGACGAATACCGGTTTGTTCGATCGATTCGATCAGTTTTTCCAATTCTTTTACGTCTTCTGGCGTATGGGTCATCGGTAAACGAACAACATCGGCACCTGCGCGTACAACTGCTTCTACGTCATCTTTAAAGTAGGGGGTATCAATAGCATTGACACGTACCACTGTTTCAATACCATAGCGTTGGTAAACACCCATCTTTAGAGTATGAGCTACCAACAGACGGGCGCTGTCTTTTTCAGAAACGGCCACCGCGTCTTCCAGATCAAACATAACAGAATCCGGACGATATACGAATGCAGTTGATAACATAGCTGCATTGGCTCCCGGCAAAAATAGCATACTGCGACGAACTTTACTCATAATACTTGACTCCAGTTCAGGGTCGGATTTTCTAATGATCGTTGTACTGCGCTTTGGACGCGGGCTTTGATAACACAGTCAAGAGCTCCGCGGTCTTCAATGATGAATAGACCATCTGAAACACCTAGGTCAAGCAAGGTTTGGTTTACTACATGTTTGATTTGATGGCCAAATTGTTTATGTACATCACTGTTAATAACAATTTCTAATCCCTGATTAGGTTCCACTTTTACCAGCAAATCGCTGGATTCAAGCGTTCCCGAAAGGGCAGGTTTTTCAATTTTCATTTGTTTACCTCATGTTAAAGGCTTGTTAAGAAATGCTGAAATTATTATTTTTGAGATACGCCCACGTTGTTGGGGGTACCAGATTTTCGATGGCCGCATAGTCTTTTTGTGCTAATAGTTTACGCACCCTTGAGGCAGAGACTGCATCACCGTCGATGGCTAGTCGTTCAAGTTCATGCACTGCAATTGGTGGTACAGTGGACGCTGTCGGACTAGTCAGCCACTTGTGCATGGCCTGATTGTAGGCACAAGTCACAACACTATATGGTTCGGTACCGACGAAACGCTGAGTAATGTTTAAGGTGGGAGCAATATAGTTGCGGAACATCAGTAAATCCACCGCTAAATATGCCTGTTCAATTTGTTGGGCGGTTTTTAAAAAGTAGGTGGGAAAGGTTGCCCGTGAAATCAAATATTCGGATCCCAAGATTACGCTGACACGTGATAAATGTTGTACGCCTTGGCATACTAAATCATAACGAACTTTAGTAGCAAACAAGGAAGCATCTTCACTGACGACAAATATGTAAAGCCATGATACCTGCTTTAATGCCTGTTCCACCAAGTACAGATGTCCACGGGTGAAAGGATTAGCATTCATAACAATAGCGCCAGCCTCTGTGTCTTGTTTTAAGGCAGATAACTGCTGACAATAGCGTTTGATACCGACTGGGGTGTTTTCCATGATAACAAGTGTTTCCGGAACAGCAACCAGTGGATAAAAACCACATTGACGAAAAAGTATTTCGTTATGCGGTTTTGTGTAGAGAAAGAGTTTATTGTAACCTTTATCTGCTGCAAATTTTTGAATATATTCGCATAATTTTAACGAAAGCTGACAGCCCTGATAGGATGGCAGCATTGCAACACATTTTACTACGTTATGATCTAAACCTGCACAGGCAATAAGCTGGTCGTTATGCCGCGCAACTAGTAATGTTTGAATCTGGGAGTCATAATCCAGATTAACCTGAGCCAAAAGTTTACGGACTTCAGTAATGATTTCTGGTCTTTTTTCTGGATTGATAAACTCAAAAACGATCTCTGTGGCAGTTAACATTTAGACTACTCGTTGGCAATGGTATTTGTCAAATGACCAATTTTATCAATAATCACTTCAATTTTATCGCCGGGTTGTAAAAACAGTGGTGGATTACGCTTTTTACCTACACCACCTGGTGAACCTGTAATGATAACATCGCCTGGAGCCAGTGGTGTAAAGGTGCTGATGTATTCGATGATATTAGGTACTTTATACACCATATTGCCTAAAAAATCATGTTGAACACGCTGACCATTTAAGATAGTCTGGATTGATAGGTCTTCCAGTTCGGGTACTTCGTCTACGGTTGTTAGATATGGTCCGAATGCGCCTGTATTCAGCCAGTTTTTACCAGCAGTAAACCATTCATATTGCCAATCCCTGGCCGAACCATCCATGTAGCAACTATAGCCAGCAATATATTGATAGGCTTCGGCAGCTTTTACACGATAACACGGTTTGCCGATGATGACTGCCAGCTCACCTTCGTAATCAAACTCCTTGGTATAGGCCGGCTTAATTACGTTTTGTAGATGACCTATCTGTGAATCACTGAAACGGGTAAACAAGGTGGGAGCATTTTCTGTGGCAGAAAATTCTTTCCGTTTCTCTTTATAATTCATACCAACGCACAAAATTTTGTTTGGATTAGGAATTACTGGTAAAAATGTAATTGAGTTAAAAGGAATTACGGGGTCTGCTTTGTATTCTTTTGCTAAAGCAAGTACATCCGGATTGCTAATCATGGATTTAAGATCTGGATATTTGCTACCAAAATGTGCGTAAAGGTCGATAATACCTTCTTCATGCATTACGCCGTAACCAGGTTTACCCGAGATAAGGTAACTGGCTAATTTCATACGTACTCCTAAGATATATAATTTATATCATCCTTTTAACCTATTCCTTATTAATCAGTTAAGGAATAGGTTAATTTTACTCTTAGCTGAAAGCTTTAATTAGTCTTTAAGAGAGTGGATTGATATAAGACAAAAAATTACCTAATATAAGTAGTGAAAGCGAAACATTGATTGCTCCTCCAATACGGGTAGCAATCTGAGCAAATGGCATTAATTCCATGCGTTCAGCTGCGGTCAGAATAGCCACATCACCTGTTCCGCCCTGTCCACTTTGACAGCAAGAAATAACCGCTGCATCAATCGGATACATGCCCATTTTTTTGCTGACAAAAAAGCCAGTAGTAACCAATGAGATTACAGTGGATAAAATGACAATGATGTTGTTAATGGTGAATGCATCAATGATTTTTTGCCATGGGGTAATGGAAACACCTACAGCAAAAAGGATTGGATAGGTTACAGAAGTTTGGAAAAATTTATAAACTACCTGTGAGCCGCTTAACACTTTGGGTGAAACAGCAGAAGTCAGCTTAACCAAGATGGCGGCAAACAGCATGCCGATCGGAGCAGGCAAACCAATTAATTTGTGTAAGATCATGCCCACCATATATAACATAGTAGCCAATAACACGCCGCTAGCAAAAGTTGTTACATCGTTAGTAGCTTCAATTTTGGCGTGTAAAGACACATTATTTCCATCTGCGGTAGGCAAAATTTTACCATTACCAGTTAGGTGCGGGTACTTTTTGCCAATACGGTTTAATACCCCGGCGCATAAAATACCAGTCAAACCGCCTAGCATAACGATTGGTAATACCTGACCAAGTGCATCACCCTGTTGCATATTGAGTATTGAGGCGTAGCCCATTGATAATGGGATAGCACCTTCGCCAACTCCGCCAGCCATAATCGGAAGTACGAGGAAGAAAAATGTGTAGGACGGGCTTAAGCCTAATAATGTGCCTACAAGCACACCTGTAATCATACCAACTATTTCACCGCACAGCATTGGACCAAATATTTTTAAAAAGCCTTTAATCAATGTATTGCGATCCATGCTCATGATGCTGCCGACGATGATACAGCAGATGTACAGATACAGAATATGAGTACTAGTATAGAACGATTTGGTAGCTGTGATTATCGGTTTTGGAAGAATTTCATAATATACTAAAGCAGAAGGAATAAATGTAGCGCAAATAGCTGCTGCACCCATTTTGCCAACTAATGGTAACCGTTTGCCAAATTCACCACAAAGAAATCCGAAAAAAGCGCAAGTTACTACCATTACGACGATGTCGGAAGGTAAGTTGTTGCTCTGGAAAACTTCAGTAAATATCAGTAATCCAGCAAAGATAAAGAAGGGCAGTGGAATAATACCGACTTTATAGTTATCCAGTATTCGCCACCAGCCAGTGGGCCAGAAACTGGTATTTTGATCAAGAACTGTTTTGTCTGAAGTTTTGTTGGATGAATCCATATTACTTTTCTCCCGTTTAATAATAATTAAACATAATTGAAAAAGTTAGCTACATGATTAACCAAGTACAGTAAGCTGGCCATGCGAACAAGACTAAGTTTTTCAGGCAGCAAGAAAAACATTTGTTTAGTTAAAGCTCTGAATGTTCCAAAGTAATAGCGGCGAATTTTAACATTCGAATGCGTCACTATTTGTTCAAGTTAGTCTCTTAAATATGTGTTAACGCAAAAAAAATACAATATTCCAACATAATATTAGTGCCTGAATGTTTTTATGTATCAGTTTTCAAAATACTATGACCTATACATAATTTATTTAATGTAAAGTATGAAAATAATAATGCATATATGTAATAGTATTTAATACTCTGATAATGACTCTATTTCTGAAACTATTTAGTAACTTAGCTGATAATCAAATATTTTTCAATTAATTTTACTTTAGAGTTTTAAACTAGGTGCTGATTAATCTGGAAAATGAGCCAAAAACCAAGTGACGGCGATCAAATCCGCACTACCGCCCGGGCTTAATCTTCGATTATTCATTTGCTGATCAAAAACAATTAATCTTTCAATTCCAGAATCAATCAGAGCCCCTCCTTTTTGCAATAAAGCATTCGCTTGCTTTTGTACCCAGTCTAATCCATTTAATCCGCCGCGATGCACGATATTGGTATCAGGATTATTGGCCATTAGTACCAGCATGGTTTGTAGCAGACTGGTTGTTTCACTATGTTTGTCTGCTAAACATTGACGATAACAAGGTAGTGCTTTCTCTTTGATCAAACGATAGCCGCTTTCAGCTTCTCCGCGAGCCCCTGTAAGTTGATATTGATTGAATAATTTTTCACCAGCGGTACGTTCATTGTTTTGATGAAGATCTTTAGCGACCAGTCCCTGACACAAGTCAGACACGGCGTTTGTGATGCTTGCTACGGTTATTGGCTGTTGCTTGGTTTGCAATCTACCGATCGAAGCAAGTAATAATAAAAAAGCAAAAATTGCTCCCTTATGGGTATTAATGTTTCGAGTGGCCAAAAACATCTTTTTTTCAGCTTCTTGTCCAATTAGACGAAGTTGTTGAAAAAAAGGATTCAGTGGTATGTTGCCGTTTTTCTGCCCAAAATGATAACTGTGTTCAAAGTAAGGACTGATGGCTTTGATACTGGTTAGAAATGTGTTCAGATCCATATCCTTATGGGCACCGGTATTCGCCTGATCTACTAGTCCAGGTTTTGGGGTCAGATATATTTCTTTTAGAAGAGCTTCTTGAGCTAATTTGGGTATTGAAGAAGAGTGAATGGATGACTTATAAAAGTATTTAGTATCAGAATTAATCATTTTTGTTTAAATGTTGCTGCTGGCGTGATAAACATTATAAATTAATTTATTAATAACGGACGAATATATATCATGTTTTTGATCTATAACCGAAAAAACTCTAAAATTGTTGTAAATTTCATCGTCTTAGTAATTTCGAAGATTAATTCTTAGCGGCTATAGAAATTGTTATTATTCAGATTCGCTCTTGTTTTAGGAATTAAATGTCTGGTTTAATTTGTTTATTTTACAATGTAGATGAATTTACAAATGCAATACTTAACTTTTTTAAAATAATAGGATATAGTTGTTTTTTAATCGATATTAATACCTTCAAAAAATGTAGATTTACTATTGGTTAGTATGTGGGTAAATGAAATTAGTCATATATATAGATTAAAATAATTTGTATCTTGAAATTATAATCCATCATTTATGATCCGGATTTTTTAATATTAAAATTTAAATCTTAAATTACTAGAGTGGTAATGTATAATTTTTTATAGTAAGGAATTAAGATTTATAAAAAAATTTATATTTATCCTATTTTAAAATAAATAGTGAATCTATACTGCTCTCAATTTTATAACGAACAGTTATTATTGTTTCCTAAATTTAGACGGGTAATATTCAGATGTCCCAATGTTTTTTTACTTTGTCCAATGCTCGTCGATCTCGTTTGGTTGGTCGACTTTCTGGATAGGCTGCTGCAATCTGGCTAATTTGATTAAGGGCTTTTATTTCAGCGCGCTCAGTTGCAACGGTTTCGTCTTCTGCGTAAAGTAATCTTGCTTCTGATGCTGGTCTGCGCATAGGATTAAATTGTAAAACTTTAATCCTATAAGGTAATGAATTTAGTAATAAATCTATAGTGTCGCCTATTTGGATAATTTTACTGTTTTTCACTTTTGAGCCGTTTACTAAAACTCGCCCTAGACTTATGTGTTTTTGTGCAATGGCACGAGTTTTAAAAAATCGAGCGCACCATAGCCATTTATCTAAACGCATTTCATTGGCGCTTTTAATACTGTTTTTGTTCATGAATTCAACTTTGCATTTATTTCGCTGTAATGTTACTTTAAACAAATAACGATTGGTAAATAAATATTTTACCCAGTTTGTCGCATTTTAATTATACTAATGACTATTTGGCTCATCAGGAATGTCAAAAACCTGCCGCATATAGGCTAAGAATGTGCTGTTATCTGTCATGGTTTTGCCGGGCGAGTCAGAAATTTTGGCAACGGATTGACCATTGCATTCTACCAATTTTAAAACGATGTTTAACGGTTTTAAACCCATATCGTTAGTTAAATTGGTACCAATACCAAAGCTGGTTTTAAAACGGTTATTAAAGTATAGATATAAGTCCCACGCTTTGGGTAAATCAAGACCATCACTAAAAGTCAGCATCTTGCTGCGGCTATCAATTTTCAATTTTTGATAGTGGGCATAAGCTTTTTCTCCCCATTCATATGGGTCTCCACTGTCATGGCGCAAACCATCAAATAATTTGGCAAAATATAAATCAAAATCGCGCAAAAAGGCATTCATACCAACAACATCAGTTAGTGCTATACCTAGATCACCACGATATTCATGTACCCACGACTCAAGTGCAGCTTTTTGAAAATCGCGTAAACGCACATCAAGCGCCTGAAAAGCTTGAAAAAATTCATGTGCCATTGTGCCTATTGGCGTGAGGCCAAGCTCTTTTGCTAAATGAACATTGCTGGTGCCGCGAAATACTGTTGGTGCGGCAGCATTCAAAGTTTTGATAACATGTTTATGCCACGAATAGCGATAGCGTCTTCGAGTACCAAAGTCGGAAACTACAAAGGGGGAAGGGTATTTCAGCTGTTCCTGCTCATAGTGCCGGAGAAGTTTAGCTTTTGCCTGTAAGCGTTTTTCCCCTTCAGCGAGTATTGCAGGTGTTTCTAGTGGCCTAAAATACAGTTCATTGACAATAGAGAGTACAAAAATTTCAAAGAACATTGCCTGAATGATGGGGCCTTCAATTCGTATATTCAGAAAATTGTTATTGCCTATAGAAGTATGAATAAAACGCCGCTTTAATTGAAACATTTCCATATAATCTACGAAGTCACTTTTAATGAATCGTAGATTGCGCAAATATTGCAAATCATTTTGACTGAATTTAATTGAGCATAGTCGATCCAGCTCCCAGTCGAGCTCGTCTTTGATTTGACTTAATGGATAAACAGTCTCATGATGGTTTCGACAGCGAAATTCATACACACCGGTTGCCTGGGGAAACTGATGTAACACGACTTGTAACATTGTGAATTTATATAAATCAGTATCCAGTAAGGATTGGATTATAGGCGGGCGCTCGGTGTCTATAGTCATAGTATGAATTAAGTTTTAATTAAATGGTAATTTTAATTGATTATTAAAATTCAAATAAATTAATTTATGAGTGTATTCAAATTATATCAGGTTGGTCATCGTTAGCCATCTGCAGATGACCACGAGCTATGGCAATAGGTTTTTCCGGATCTTCCTGCCACATAGTTACCGTTACCTGAGAAATTCTTCGGCCGGAATGAAGAATTTGGCATTGTGCATAGCTATCTTGAGCTTTGCCTCCACGCAGATAATCTATTGCAAAATTAATTAGGTAAGGTGGTTCTGATTGTGCTGCCTGTTCTGATAGGTAAAGTTGTATGCAAGACTGCAAAAAACCACCCAATAGCCCACCATGCAGTCGGAGCAGAAAAATATTACCTATGTTTTGTTTGGCAAAAGGTAGATGATAGAGCCTTTTGTCTTGCTGATCATTACCTATTCGAAGGTTAATTGCTTGACAATATGGACTAAGCTTGTGTGTTTGTTCGGTTAATAATGTATCAACCCGAAAATTTTGACAGTTCATTTAGCCTGATCCTTTTGCATGTAAGTATATATGGCTTGTTTTTCCGTTATTGAGAGAGGAGTATGCATAAAAGTTGTCATGCCTAAGGCAAAAGGCTGTTTCTCATCTTCCTGAAAACAGTGACCGCGGATATAGGCAATCTGTCCTTTAAGCTGGTAACAATGGGCACGGACATGAATAGGCAGATCTTTAATAGCTCGACGAAGATAATCTACGCGCATGTCCAAAGTTGCTGTATTTTCAAAGTCTGTCAGTTGAGCCGCTAAAGCACTGGCTGAAGCCATATCTATCAAGGTTGTAATGACGCCCCCATGTAGATTACCAGTGCGTTTATCTGCAATTAATTCTTCACGCCAAGGAATAGAAATGACTGGTTGATCGGTGCTGTTGTCGCCATAAATACCTAGCCATTGACAATGTGGCAGGTGCAAAAGATGATGAAATAGGGCTTGAAAAACCTTGGGATTAGCAGGCATATTTGTTTCTCGTATTAATAATTTTTACTTAATAGATATGATAGGGCTTTTATTTATATTTGTCATTAAACTGTTAGCAAATTAAATAATCAGATAACTATATTTGTAACACTTGTTTAGATTCAAGTATCAGTGTAAAAGTGACATAAGGGGCTTATAATTCATATTATTGAATCCAAAGTGTTTTGTTAGATTAAAATAAAACTGTAGCTGCAAAAATTTTAATTGTTTTATTATATTTATTGCTCTTTAGGGCTTTTGATACAATATTTTCCATTGTCTTGTCTGTTTGTTTTTAGCCCTTGTTTGTGAAAGATAGAGGCTGCTAAAATCTTTTAAATATTAGATGATTTAAAATTATTAAATGCTCTAGCTGCTTTAGTTGCAATGCTAGAAGATGTTTTTTATTGTTGGCTATTTATACCTATTTCCATCTTTTTAAATATTTCTAAGTAGAAGCAACTAATAAAAGCAAATAAAGATTAACGCAAATTTACTAGATAAAATAAAGGAGTACAACCGTAAGTAGGTTTTCCAATGCAATTCGTTTATTGATGAAAATATTAGATTTTATCTATTAGTTGTTTATCGAATGAATTAAGATTTGGTCTGATCCTAAATTTTGGCTTATTTGTACTAGTCCTTCTTTAGCTAACTCTAATAAGGCGATGAATGTGGTGACTACTAGAGCCAAATTATCATTACGCCCAAATAATTCGGTAAATCTACACTGCTGATGTGTCTGTAAATAGCGTAGAACAGTTGTCATCTGCGCACGTACCGATAACGACTCTTTTACCACATGATGGCTGCGGTTATGTTGTGAACGAGCTAGAATTGTCAGCCAAGCACGGGTCAAATCACTAATGTGTACCTGAGGCGGATGAGTCACGGCAATAATTTCCACTGGTAACCACGCCCAGCCAAAATCACGACCGGCTCGGGGCAGATTATCCAGTTCAGCTGCCGCCAGCTTCATTTGTTCATAAGCCAGTAGTCGACGAACCAATTCTGCACGCGGATCAATTTCTTCTTCATCGACTGCAGGCGGAGTAGGCAACAATAGTCGGGTTTTGATTTCAATTAACACTGCTGCCATTAATAAGTATTCAGCTGTAAGATCAAGTTCATGCTTTTGCATTTGCGCAATATAGCCTAAATATTGCTCGGTAACAGTCAGCATGGGTATGTCCAAAACATCTATATTCTGTTTTCGGATCAAATACAATAATAAATCAAGTGGGCCTTCAAAACTCTGTAAGACCACTGTCAGGGCATCAGGTGGAATAAACAGGTCTTGCGGAATTTCAGTTACCGGCTGACCAAACAGCCAGGCGATGGTGTTGTTTTCCGCAGTCTTTATGACTGACATAGGTGTTCCAGACATGTCTGTGCACATAGTAATCCAAAGCTGGCTGTAACCACCATAGATGCTCCATAGCCGGCACAAGATAATCCTTGTGGTGCAGCATTGCCTGAGCTACAACGGCCACCTTGTGGAGGAGTAATGTTTTCAGTAGAGTAAACGCAAGGAATGTGCATTTTATCAGCTGGTGTACGGCTGAAACCAAATTGCTTACGTAAAGTGTAGCGCATATTAGCCAGCATGCGATCGTGGGTTACTTTACTCAAATCCGCACGTTGAATTAATCCAGCATTTTTTTGTCCACCAGCACTGCCTGAGACAACAAAAGGCTGTTTTTGCTTAATAAAATAATCCGCCATAGCAGCTTTAACCCGCACTTGATCTATGGCATCAATGACAAAGTCAAATGGCTGAGCAAAAATATCGGTGATGTTGTCCGAATCGACGAAGTCTTCGATACAATTAACTTTGCAATCAGGATTAATATCATTGATCCGATTGGACAGTGCATCAACTTTGGGTTTGCCAATCAGACTGATTAGTGCAGGAAGCTGGCGATTAATATTGGATTCAGCTATATTATCAAGATCGATGATGGTCAGGTGTCCAATTCCGCTGCGAGCTAAAGCTTCTACCACCCACGAACCGACACCCCCAATGCCAACAATACAAACATGCGACTGACTAAAGCGAATCAGATTGTTTTCGCCGTATAAGCGGGCAATGCCACCGAAGCGGCGTTGATAATGAGCAGTAAAAGAATGAGACATCGGTATCACAACTAAATTTTCGTACAGCCATTTTTGATTTACCGTAGTATTATACTGTATCTGATTCAGTTTCGAGTTGTTAAAGTGAAAAAGGAGAGCTTCATGTATAAACATTTATTAGTGGCTGTAGATGGAAGTCATACATCTGAAAATGCCTTGGATCATGCTATCGGGCTGGCTCTGGGTGAAAATGCGGAACTGACCTTAGTGAACGTTGCCAATCCAACTGAATACATGGCTTTGGCTCCAGAGTTTTTGCAGCATGAGAGTTATGAAGCAGCTGCTTTATCAGAGGGTAATAATGTACTTGATGAGGCTATGAAAAAAGCAACTGCTAGTCTGCCAGTAGATAGAGTACATCGTCATTTATTAGTTGCGAGTAAAGGGGTTAAGGAAATGGCGCAAATGCTGGTCGATTATGCTGACAAGCAAAAAACCGATATTATCATTCTCGGTACTCATGGTCGCAGCGGGCTGATGCATTTGTTGATGGGCAGTTTTGCAGAAACAGTAATGCGTGAGACCAATTTGCCACTGTTGATTATTCGTAGTGAAAGTGAAGCATAAATTAAGTTGGAATGGTAGCACAAACTGCTTCAATATGAAGCAGTTTGTGCTTCTGTTGAGTTGTGATAGTCCGGTAAGATGAAAAGGCTACTATTCAGGTATGGAATTAATCTAATAGTATTTAATTTGTTATTCCATACAGGGTATTCTACTGCTGAAACTCTCCCTCTCCATGAATTATAATTATTTTGTTATTAATGTATAACTGGGAAATAATTATTTTTCCCTCTTTGTATTGCCCAATTTTTTGGGAATTTATCATAGTTTATGCATTAGGCATAACGACCAAAATTAAACTTCGTGTTCAAAATAAGAGTATATTATTTGTTATTAGTATCTGTAATTTTGAGAAGACTACTGGATACATGTGATTGATTGTCAAATTCTTTTCAATATTATTGTTTAAATGATCTTAATTTACTTGTATATTAATTTAATATGTGATGATTTTATCATTAAGTATTTATAACAATTTGACCTTTAAAACCTGTGCAGTTTCAATCATCACTAGTTACAGCTTGACGCGTAAGAAACTTTCGCGTTACTTACAATAATTAGAGAAGCTATGATAATTAATATGCATAAAACAAATGTCTTATTAGAGGGAAGCGATATGGCGTAAGCCATAAACAAAAAATAACCGTAACCGATTTAGCTAAATAGTTTTTGGTCAGTCGTCCAGCAATTTATATGTGCTAAAAAGCCAGATTGAGGTTGTTCGTCTTTTAGTCTGTAAGAACGAACGTTAACAAATGATTGATGGTTTTGTAAATAAATTTGTGTATTTACCTAATTTCGAACTAAGCTGTTGAGAACAAACAGGTAGTTACAACATGGAGGAAAAACTAAGAGCAATGGTCACAGAGCTAGCTAATGGTATAGAAATACAGAAAGATTTAGGTAAATTCACCAGTCTTATGAATAAACGGTTGATAGAAACACATGAGATGAAGAAATAGCCGAGCATTTTCTAGGTTATAAGAAATACCTGAAAGACAGGCAAGTAGCCACACATACAGGCTATAATAAACATGCATTGATAAATTAATTATTAAGCCTTCTGTTTATATGTTAATGCTATTAGTGCAAGGAAAATAATTTTCTCGTACAAAAAGTTAATATATATCTTGCAGACATTCATATCTATAATGATAAGCACAGAAAAAAATTGTGTAATAGGATGGCAAAATGGTCTGCATGATAAACTCTATTTTGTTGTTTATTTGAACATATGGTGTAAAATGGTTTGAAATTGGTGATTGGCAAAGACGGTAAGTGATTAGTGATTGGTAAAGATTTGAAAGCGATTGATCAGGCCACCACAGCCGAACAAGCTATACATTTAAGATATTCGTAAAGCAAATTTTGCCACCGATGCGTGAGTGTCTTTAAATTAGTATTATTTGTCAAGTCATCAAGAAGGGGAATAGTTTTTCTACGACTGAAAATATGGTTAAAAAGTCATCAGTTTCGGCATGCAACAAACTGGTGAATAATGGATGATGCCGATCCAAAACAACAAAAATTAATGGATCAATTTATTCTAGAATTTGGTGGCAGAATCAATCCTCAACTTTAACTGGTAAATATACAAAATTTCGGATGATACCAAAATTGGTGAGTTAGCAAGATTACAAAGGAATAAGTAAAGATTTAAAAGCAATTTATCAAGCTACGGCGCCAGAATAGGCTTTACAATTATTAACTTATTTTGAGTTAAATTGGGGTGAGAAATATGGCTATATTAGTTAGTCGTGTTATAGCAAATTGGCAAACCTCAGTATTCTATGTGTTTCCCTGCAGGATATTCGTAAAACGACTTACACCACCAATGCGATAGAGTCTTTAAATAGTGTTATAGGTCATACTATCAAAAAAATAAAATTTCCCTGATCGATAACTCAGTTAAAAAAGCCATCTATTTGACAATGCAACATGCTTTAGAAAAATAGATAATGCCAACTTAAATTGTAAAAGTGTAGTTATCAGTTTATTATAGGATTTGGTAAACAAAATCAAGCTTTATCTTTATCGAACAGATGCACAAAATTTAGGATGGGATCATAAATCAGCACTAAAAGCGCGCCATTTATGTTGATTCGGCATTTCCCTTTTTAGTGTTAAAGTTTATCTAACCTCTAAAAAGTTGTATGAATTAGGGTAGTCCATCCAGTGGATTCTATACCAGCATATTTTTCCTGCTTTTTGTAAAAGTTGAGCTCTTTATGCCGTATCGATAGCAGAGCTCTTTTGTAAAGATGAATGCTCCTGCTTTTTAAAATAAACACGAATTGATACAGTGTTATTTATTTCATGCTAACTATATTAATATCACATTCCTTATATAATTCACTGATAAATAAATTTTTATTGTCTTTTTATATGATATATCGATAATTCTATGTTTATGTATTTAATATTATAAGAGTCTAAGATCGGTTTGGGATAGGCATTAATTACTTTAGTAATTATGAGGAATGTAAAACTTTATAAAAGCAGTAATTATCTGGGTTAGGATTATAGATTTTAAGTAAAGCCTTATTTTGGATAAGCAAAATAAGGCTTATGAGGCTATTAAGATTAAGCCATTGTTATTTCTTTTTCGGTGCAATGATCATCACCATTTGGCGACCTTCCATTTTGGGAAATTGCTCAACGGTACCTATTTCGATTAGATCCGCCTGAATTCGTTTAAGCAGCTCTGCACCGAGGTGTTGATGCGCCATTTCACGTCCACGAAACCGCAAGGTGACCTTTACTTTATCACCATCGGTTAGGAAGCGGGTAATATTGCGCATTTTGATCAGGTAATCGCCCTGATCGGTACCTGGCCGGAATTTGATTTCCTTGACCTGTACCTGTTTCTGCTTCTTACGCTGTTCGTCACGTTTTTTGGATTGTTCGTATTTATATTTGCCGAAATCCATTAGTTTACAAACAGGTGGTTTGGCAGTAGGGGCAATTTCTACCAGATCCACGTCGTGCTCTTCAGCAAGTTTCATTGCTTGCTGAGTAGATACCACACCCAACTGTTCGCCAGTTGGACCAATCAAACGCACTTCTTTAATGGTGATTTCACCGTTAATGCGTGCTTCGCGTTCTTGAGCGATGGTCGTACTCCTTAATTTAAGTTAATGAAGAGACAAGGTTTCCTGTTTCAACAGGTCGATAAAGGTATCGATATCAAGCTGACCCAGATCTTCTCCGCCACGTTTGCGTACGGCAACCTTGTGATCCTGTTTCTCTTTTTCGCCAATTACCAGTTGGTATGGAAGGCGTTGCGTACTGTTATCTCGGATTTTGTATCCAATTTTCTCATTACGCAAGTCTAATTGTACACGGAAGCCTTCTGAGGTTAAACGCTCAGCAAGCTGTTGACAATATTCGGTCTGGGCTTCAGTAATGTTCATAATCACTATCTGTACCGGAGCTAGCCATAACGGAAATGCTCCGGCATGATGTTCAATCAGAATCCCGATAAAACGTTCCAGTGAACCTAAGATAGCACGATGTAACATAACGGGTCGTGCACGTTCGTTGTCTTCAGTTACATATTCGGCGCCCAATCGTTCAGGTAAAACGAAATCAAGCTGAATAGTACCGCATTGCCAAGAACGACCAAGTGCATCTTTAATATGATATTCGACTTTAGGGCCGTAGAAAGCGCCTTCACCGGGTAATTCTTCCCATTCAACGTTGCAAGCCGTTAATGCTGCACGCAGACCTTGTTCAGCTTTATCCCAGATCGCGTCTTCACCTGCACGTTTTTCCGGGCGTAGGGATAATTTAATGGATACGTTGTTAAATTCGAATTGCTTGTAAATACGCATGACCAGTTCATTAAAAGCCTTAGCTTCACTGACAATCTGATCTTCTGTACAGAATATATGAGCATCATCCTGTGTGAATCCACGTACACGCATGAGCCCGTGCAAGGCACCGGAAGGTTCGTTACGGTGACAGGATCCAAATTCTGCTAGCCGTAGGGGCAAATCACGATAAGAGCGTAATCCTTGATTAAAAATCTGGATATGACCAGGGCAGTTCATAGGCTTAACTGCATAGACACGCTTTTCCGAATCAGTGATAAACATGTTTTCTTTATAGTTATCCCAGTGGCCGGATTTTTCCCATAAACTGCGATCCATGATCATGGGTGTTTTAATTTCTTGATATCCTGCTGCTGATAATTCACGCCGCAGGTGCTGTTCGATAATTTGCCATAAAGACCAGCCTTTTGGGTGCCAAAATACCATGCCTGGCGCTTCATCCTGCAAATGAAATAAATCCATTTGCTTGGCTAATTTTCGATGATCGCGTTTCTCAGCTTCTTCGATGCGCTGCAAATAGGCATTTAGGTCTTCTTTGGTGGCCCAAGCTGTACCATAAATACGTTGTAGCTGTTCATTTTTGGCATCTCCACGCCAGTAAGCACCAGAAAGTTTGGTCAATTTAAAGTTTTTTAAGAAACGAGTGTTGGGTACGTGTGGACCACGGCACATGTCTACGTATTCTTGATGATAATATAAGCCCATTGCCTTTTCTTCAGGCATATCACCAATAAGTCGTAATTTATAGTCTTCGTGACGTTGTGTAAATATCTTAATTACTTCGTCGCGAGCTGTGGTTTTTTTAATTACATCGTAATTTTGTGCAATCAATTCTGTCATGCGTTTTTCGATTGCAGCTATGTCTTCCGGTGTAAAAGAACGCTGAAAAGAGATATCGTAATAAAAGCCATCTTCGATGACCGGACCAATCACCATTTTGGCTTCAGGGTAAAGCTGTTTAATTGCATGTCCTACGAGATGAGCACATGAGTGACGAATGATTTCAACGCCTTCTTTATCTTTAGCAGTAATGATACTTACGTTAGCATCTTGACTGACGATATCACAGGTATCGACCAACTTACCGTTAATTTTCCCAGCAATTGCAGCTTTTGCTAAGCCTGCACCTATGGAAGCGGCTATATCAGCTATGCTAAGAGGCGCTTCATATTGACGGATTGAACCGTCTGGCAGGGTAATGTTTAACATGGATACTCCACAAATAACAGACCGCTCGCTTTAATACAAGTGAGAAAATCGGATAACTGCTTTTGATTTTAGTTATTAAAAGGTTAATGCCTACAGCAATAATCACATGATGTGCAATTGCTTAATTAAGGGGATTTATTTTAACGATTTGATTTTTGCTTGGCAATCCTTGCAGGACGAATTATGGTAGTTTCAGCTATAATACGACAATCTGATATAGGTAATCGCTAAAGCAGGTTATATGCTTAATTTTACTTTACACTGTACTGACGGTCATGCGCGCCGTGGAACGTTGGAATTGAATCATGGCAAGGTGGAAACGCCAGTATTTATGCCTGTTGGAACTTATGGTTCAGTTAAAGCGATGTCACCGCAAAATCTGGATGAGATTAAAGCACAGATTATTCTGGGTAATACTTTCCATTTATGGCTACGGCCTGGTTTGGAAGTTATTAATGATTTTGGTGGTCTACATGATTTTATGGGTTGGAATAAGCCAATCTTGACTGATTCCGGTGGCTTTCAGGTATTTTCACTGGCGCAAATGCGTAAGCTGACAGAGGAAGGCTGCACGTTTAGAAGTCCGATTAATGGAAATAAGTTATTTCTTTCGCCGGAAATATCTATGCAGATTCAGACGGTGTTAAATTCTGATATTGTGATGCAGTTGGATGAATGTCCAGATGGCAATGTTGAATTTGATGAGGCACAAAAATCTCTTCGTATGAGCCTGCGTTGGGCAGAGCGTAGTAAAAATGAGTTTGAGCGACTTAATAATCCGAATGCTTTGTTTGGTATTGTGCAAGGCGGAATGTTTGAAGAATTGCGCGAAGAATCATTAGTAGGTCTAGAGAAAATTGGCTTTGCGGGTCTGTCTATTGGTGGTTTATCGGTCGGCGAACCTAAACCAGAAATGTATCGTATCTTACGGGCAATAGGCCCTAAGTTACCACAACATAAACCACACTATCTGATGGGAGTAGGAACGCCGGAAGATCTAGTTTATGCTGTGTCATTTGGCATAGATATGTTTGATTGTGTGATGCCAACGCGTAATGCTCGTAATGGTTGGCTATTTACGCGATTTGGAGATGTTAAAATCCGTAATGCCAAATATCGTCAAGATCAGCGGCCTTTAGATGAAAACTGTGATTGTTATACCTGCCGCCAATTTAGCCGTGCTTATTTACATCACTTACAGCGCGTAGGCGAAATATTAGGAGCACAATTAAATACCATCCATAATCTGCGATATTATCAGGTATTAACTGCTGAAATGCGGCTGGCCATTGAGGCTGGTACCTTCACTGAATTTCAAACACGATTCCATACTGATCGGGCTCGTGGGGTGCTTTAATTGTTTTGCTGAGGTGTTGTTCCGAATTTAAGGCTAAAGGTATGTATTTGATGGAACGACGATGATAAGTTTTATTTAAGTGGAGTTGGGGAATGAGTGAAAAAAACTGGTCTGGCCGTTTTCATGAACCTGTGAGTGAGCTGGTTAAGCAATATACTGCTTCAATTGAATTTGATAAGTGTCTGGCCAATTATGATATTCAAGGCTCGCTAGCACACGCGCAGATGTTACAACAAGCAGGAATTTTAAGCGAGAAAGATCTAGCTGCTATTCAATCTGGGATGAATGAGATTTTGCAGGATATTGCTGCGGGTAAAATCAATTGGTCGATAGATCTTGAAGATGTGCACATGAATGTAGAACATTTGCTGACTCAGAAAGTAGGTGATGCTGGTAAGCGTCTGCATACGGGGCGGAGTCGAAATGATCAGGTTGCTACAGACATCAGATTATGGTTGAGGGCGAAAATTGATCTGATTGTTGATTTGATTAAAGATTTACAGACAGCATTGGTTGATCTGGCTGATCAGAATGCTGAAGTAGTGATGCCCGGCTTTACTCATATGCAAGTAGCGCAACCCATCAGTTTTGGCCATCATATGCTGGCTTATGTTGAAATGCTAGGAAGAGATAATGAGCGAATGATTGATTGCCGGCATCGGGTCAACCGGATGCCATTAGGGGCAGCAGCTCTGGCTGGTACTACATTTCCCATTAAGCGTGAGCTCACGGCAGATCTGTTGGGATTTGAAGCAATTTGTCAGAATTCCTTGGATGCTGTGTCGGATCGAGATTTTGCAATTGAATTTACTGCAGCTTCATCAATTCTGATGATGCATTTGTCGCGCCTGAGTGAAGAGCTGATTTACTGGATAAGTCCGCGTTTTGCATTTATTGACATAGCTGACCGTTTCTGTACCGGTTCAAGCATTATGCCGCAAAAGAAAAATCCAGATGTTCCTGAATTGGTTCGCGGAAAGACGGGACGGGTTGTGGGGCATTTGCTCGGATTGATTACGTTGATGAAATCACAACCTCTGGCTTATAACAAAGATAATCAGGAAGACAAAGAACCCTTGTTCGATACGGTTACAACGATAGTGGATACTTTACGTATTTATGCTGATATGATGCGCGGTGTGACGGTGAAGCCAGAAAATATGCGTGCTGCGGTATTACAAGGATTTGCTACGGCAACTGATTTGGCCGATTATTTGGTCAAAAAGGGTCTGCCTTTTCGAGACAGTCACGAAGTGGTGGCACGGGCAGTGCGCTTAGCCGAGGAGCAACAGTGTGATCTGAGTGATTTATCTTTGGACGTGCTGCAGTCTTTTTCTGAATTGATCACTGATGATGTTTATGCGGTGTTGACGCCGGAAGGGAGTTTGAACGCACGTAATCATGTTGGCGGCACTTCGCCGGTACAGGTACGTGCTCAGGTGGCGCGCTGGCGTGCTTTGTTAAGATCAGGCTAATCATTTGCTAATTGCTTGATGAATTTTGATATGGTTGGTATTCAGAATGATGGGTATAAGATAATTACATCTATTCAGATTGTTTCTGAACAAATTTTTGTTTAATTTTATCTTGATTGTTAGTGGAAAACTGTAGGTATTTTTGTTTGTGCTTGATCCTACAGTTTTTTACAAATTAACCGCTGTTAATTTGGCTTATGTATAGGGTTATTAGGTGTTCGAAAATTTATCATACTCTATCCAATAAGATAGATTACAGCAATGTATTAATGGTTTTAGATGACCGTACACGCTAGGAGGCGTGGCTATTTTTGTTGTTTTAGTGATATAGAGCTTAGCTGGAATTGTGTTTTTGATTTTTAAGGATGAAATTGCTTGTGTGAAAAACTTGGCTAGTGTCCATGCCATTGGTTTTTCAATTTTTGATATTATCAAGCTATCTATTTTCGGATTTTTGTAGTATTTTTAAAGCATAAATGATATAAACGACAAATTTTAAGTATTGGGGGACGATATCTGATTTGTTCATACACTACAGGAAATTACAATAAATTTGCAGCTAGAAATGATATTTAAAAAATAAGAATGATTAAGCTTGTATTTATATATATTAGCCTTAGGTTATGATATATCTCCTATTATGATTTCCTAAAGATAATTGTTTAACTCACTGTTGTAATTTGAAATTATTTTTATTTAAATATTTTTATATTTAAATAAGGTTAAAAATTTTATTTTATTGAATTTGGAAAGTCGATATTAAAGAGTATGGTGTCTTCTTCTATATTTAAAGTATGGCTAAAATGTTATTAACTCTCCAATAATCAAATTTTTTAATCGAACTTTGATTGTGCCGTATTTTTACTTATTTTCTTTATAAAGAGGATAAATGGGTTTTCCAAATTTTTTATGAGAATGCTATATTGCATTTAAACTAGCAAGCCTGAATAGTGGCGTTAGTTTTTTATAATTCAACAAGTAAAGCGAGTTTGTTACGTCTAGGTGGCTAGTAAAGCAATTTATAGTCAGCACTGCAGGTAGCAGACGTTATCTATACTAAGAATAAAATTTTATTATCAATATACTAATTGTGATTAGTACTGTTGGGGTGGATATAATTTTCTAAAGTGCTTTTATTTGTTGGTTTTCATTGCAGCATATTTGTGTTTAATGCCTCATGATTACTATTTTGGTTTTTTAATTAATGGTTTTGCTTGAGCTACTTCGATTTTATATTTTTGATTAAGAGAATTATTTTATTTGTATTTCTACTATGCTGCTATTCTGATTTATCTTTACCGGAAATTTTTAGATCTCACTAATCTAAGTGTCTTGGGCTTTACTCAAATTTATTGGTTCACATGATCTGATGATTGCTTTGGTTGTGGGTAGTAAGTTTTTGTTTTTTAACTATAATTAAATAGGCCTTGTTATAGCCAATACTGCTATTTAAATTATTCAATTATATTGCTGTGTATCAATTTTGCTTAGTCATTTTTAATTTTTGCCTAAATATATTACTCATTTTAGGGTGGATAATTGCTTAGCTATTTGATGTGGTAGGGGAGATGATGATATATATTTATTTTAATAC
Organism: Snodgrassella sp.; assembly: GCA_024103515.1. Lineage (GTDB taxonomy): Bacteria > Pseudomonadota > Gammaproteobacteria > Burkholderiales > Neisseriaceae > Snodgrassella. Next base: position 52,646 of record JAGGIK010000001.1, read on the forward strand.
AGATCAATTTAAAATTTTTGAAATTTTCTTGACGTTATCTTTGGGAAAGATTAAAAAAATATGCTTTCAGATAAATTTGATGGTCTTGTAGTTAGCTGAATTTTTTATTTGTTTAGTTAATAGTCAAACCAAATATGATTATGCATGGAGGCATTTCGGGTTAAATCTAGCCTTTATATGATCAATTTGTGTTTATTAAGCTTATTGTTACTAATCAGCCGGTTTAATTCGGTATTAGCTTTAAAATGTAGTATATAAATAAACATTAATAGAATTAATGTTTTTTTTGTATTATTAGATTTAATTAAGGTTAACTAATAGTATGGTGCTGTAGTTGAATTTGTTTTACAATAATGATATTTATTTGAACATCTGTAATATTGCTTTATTATGGTTTAAGCGAGGATCGTATGCGGTTTCGATTTGGCAAGGTTATTATGGTTTTGGCTGTTGCAGGGATTGTAACGGCGTGTAATAAAAGTGTTGATACCAGCGCACCTGATAAGTTGGTGCGTGATGGCGTACAAAAGTTGTGGACTCAGGATGCTAAGTTTAATTTCAGTGGTTCAGTGAAGTTGGATGCGAGTGCTAAAAATTCTAAAAATGATAAGGTTTCTACGGCAAAAGGAAACAGTGCCAGTGAGACTTTGGCTGGGTCTGATGCGAACATTGAATTACAATTGCAACAGCAACATGTATTTAAACAGTATAAAGATATTTTTAGTCTAATAAGTAATTCTTTTACAATACTTTATACAGGTGGAGTTGATTGGCCTAAAGGAAAAGTGGAAATTATTCCTGAGTACCGCTATGAAGCCAAAAATGCACTGGTTTCGTTTAAATTTCCAGTGCAATTTGATATAAATAAATTGAAAGTATTTATAGATGCGTCTGCAATCAATAATGTCTCGGATTCGATATTGAAACAGATTGATCCGACTAAAGTTGTGGGTGACCGTTATGTGACGCTGGCTGCACCGCAGGATGTCGTAAAGCGTTTGCCATTCAGTGATTTGCTTAAGAATTTTCCTCAAGCGCTGGACGATGGCTTTGCTTCTGTTGATGCTAAGTCATTTAGTAAGGTAAGCGTAGATGATTATGGTAAAAAAGTAAATGCCAAATATCAGGTGAAATTAACTACCAACGGCAAAGAAAACATCAAAACTACAATTGCTATTTTAGATAGCCTGAGTAAGGCATTACAGCAACAAGGTCAGGTAGCAGCTACTAAAAAAGGTCAATATCAACAGCAGGATTATGCAGTATTGCAGCAATTTATTGATAGGATAAATGGTTCATATAAGCAACAATTTAACGATAATTCTCAGCAAAATCCATATGCGGAATATTTGAAGCAAATGGAAAAAATGCCGATGGTTTATAATTATTACTTTGATGATAAGGGTCGTATTATCGCTTTACAAGGTAATTTGCAGCTCATCGCTGCCCCTTATAACCCTTTTGGTGCAAATCTTTTTGTAATTTTCGAACAGAAAATTGATTACTCGACGCCAAAATTTATTATGGAACCAACTGAGCAGAATACTTTTGATATTAGTTCTCAATTGGGATTATACTAATAGCTTCTTTGTAAAACTCAACTGAACCAGTACACTATGTACTGGTTTTTGTTTTAGAAAAAAATATTTTAATGGCCATTTATGAATAATATGAATAAATAGTTTTATTTATAGTATGCTTAAAATTTTAATCATCTTTTGTTTTAAATAACTCGAAAATTGGCACTTTAGAACTTAGATAAATGATATAAGGGGTATTAAACTTATTCTACATTTTTACATCATAAATGACTAATGGATAAATGGAAAACTCAATTGTTGAATTTGGTAAAAGAACATTGGTATTAATCAGTTTGTGTATGGTAGCTCAAACTTAATCTGATAGACATTACCTATTCATTGGCATTTGTTATAATAAAATGACCGGCAGATGAGTAATATAAGTTTATCTATTGCTTCACTTTAACGATCCTGTAAATAAATTTGGATATTTACCTAATTTAGAACTAAGCTATTGAGAACAAATAGGTAGACATAAGGATTATAGTAAAAAGATGGTTATTAGTGATGATAGCCAGTTAGAAGTAGCTCATTCTACGAAAAGTAGCTTCGAACTCCAACGAGTTAAAAAGTAATAAACAGGAATTGATAAATTCGTCATCAAACCTGCTATTCATAGGTTGATGACATTATTTCAAGGAAAATGATTTTCACCTATAAAGAGATATACGAGGCAGATATCTTGTCGACATCAATATTAGAGTACAGGCATAGTAAAGAAGCATGTAATTAAATGGTAGAATCGTCTGCTCAATAAGTTCTATTTTATTGTTTATTTGGTCTGTATTGTGATCAAAGTGAAACAAGATGGTAGTATTAAGGGGAAAAAGGTTTTCTCATTGCTTGTGTTGACGGCTAAAAAGGCTTTCCCGATGCAATTGACACTGTTTATCTGGATATGAAAAACCCAACTTTGTTTCATTCATACGATGTGCGATGGTTTGAAATTGATGAGTTGCAAAGATGGTAAGCGATTTGTAAGGCTTTGAAAGCGATTGATCTAGTTATAACAGCCAAACAAGCCATCAAGAAGTTTAATGGTTTTCTACTAATGATTATATAGTTAAAAAAATCATCTATTTAGGTATAAGCCAAAGTGGCAAATAATGGATTATGTCGATCCAAAACAGAAAAAAGCAATGAATCGGTTTATTCGAGTATTTGGTGATAGAATTAACTGTCAACTTTAACTGGCAATGGACAAAATTTAGGATTGGGTTTAGGTAAATTTATTTTGCCTGGTAATAAACACTTATAGATGTTTCTATCGAGACATTGCACCGTAATGAGGATGCTTTCATTGCATCATACGTATCCGTTCACGCGTTATCGGATAAATCATTAGTTTGATATCGGTGTCAAGTGGGAAATTATGGCGGTAGACTTAACTTAATATTCATGTTAATAAACGTTGAAATGATTTAGGTGTATTACTGAATTTATTACATAACCTAATTGCCGGTTATCATGCCGGTCAACATCAAACGCAGATTGAGTGATGTTAGCATTAGGCCAGAATAAGGCGCGCGCTCTATATTTGATCTCATTCATTTTAATAGAAGAAATAGGTTTGATAAACTGTTGTTAGATCAGTGTTTCAACCTATTTAACACTCAACACTTGCTGGCTGAAAAAGAGGCTTAGTAAGACAAGGTAGTGGTGCAAGAACATTAATAAGGATTAAAATGTAGTGTGTGAAAGGAACATTTATGATAATGCAAGAACAATAACATGCCTTGCGGCGTATATTGATTGGTATATTCAGTATTAAGCTATTAGCGGCACATTGAGCTTAATTAACGGCTATTGTTTAATTTTGTTTTGTAAATATGCCTTGCCTTTCTATATTTGTAACATATTTTTACGGCCAGTACTCGAGTTTATTAAATAAAATTTTTTTTGGTCTAAAAAATTGGTTTTGAGCGAATTATCTTGGAAAAAATTTGGGTGCACCATCATTATTAAATTTAGCTGATAGATTAATCAATTGTAATTTAGGTTCTGATAACGAAATTCTGATAGGTTACTTTTTGGAATGAAATATAAACATGATAAATCGTTACGTATTTGTCCATTAGACCAATAAAGGTCGGATATTTATTTGTTCATATATTACTGTTATTGTAATACTTATTCAGAGCCACATATAGTTTATTTTTAAATTCTGCGTTGTAATTTTGCCGCCAATATAATACTGGCAGCTAATTCTTCAATAGATTTGTGAGTGGTATTGGTAAACGGGATATTAAAACGCCTATACATATCTTCAGCGGTTAAAATTTCATGTCGACAATTGTCTTTGCTCGCATAGCGCGAATCAGGGCGACGTTCTGAACGAATATGATGTAGTCGGTCTGCGTCAATAGTTAAACCATACAATTTTGGTTTAAACGGCTTGACCATGCGCGGTAGGTCACTACTTTCAAGATCTTCTGGAATAAGAGGATAGTTGGCGGCCCGGATACCATATTGTAAAGCCAGATATAAACAAGTCGGGGTTTTACCACTTCGGGATACACCCATCAATATGACATCAGCGTGTTGTAACTCGCGGTCAGTAATACCATCGTCGTTATTCAGAGCAAAATTAATAGCGTCCATTCTCTTGTCATATTTTTCGGTGTCGTGCATCCCGTGCGTACGGCCAATTGAGTTATTTGCTTTTGTATCGAGTTCTTCTTCGAGCTCCCCAATAAAGGCATCATAGAAACTCATATGCAAACCAGCACTGGTTTTAATCAATTTTCGAATGTTCTCATCAACGATACTGGAAAAAACCAGTGGGCGAACATCACTTTGCGCCGCAGATCGATTGATTAAACTGACTAATTCTTCTGCTTTAGTTTTTGTGTCAACAAAAGGGTAAGTTGCTCGTTTGAAATTAATATTATCAAACTGGTTGATTAAAGCCAATCCCATGCTTTCGGCTGTAATACCGGTGCGATCGGAGACAAAAAAAACGTGGCGAACTGGTTCCATGATTTACCGTAACAGATATTAAATGAAATTATCGAAAAGATAGATTGTAAATGAAGTTGTGAAATAACAAACAATTTACTGAAAATTAATATTGTTTGGGAAATAATTGTTGTAAAAAAAATAAAACATAATTATTAGGAATAATAAGTTCTGTATTTAGAAATAGCAATACTAATATAGAATTAAATTTTATAAATAGTAAATTGATTGGCATCTATTTTTATGTAAAGGATAATTATTATTATTTAATGTTCAAAATTAAATAATTTTAAATAAATTTTAATATTATTTAGTTGGTGTTACGTTTGATACGTATGTTTGTAAGTGTCAAAAGTGCATGACATTATAGAATCGAGTCGTTAAAATAGTGTGTCTTCAACTGCTATCTTAATCCACTGGATACCCAAAATGAACGGCCAAAACGTAATCTGGTTTGAAAATTTACGCATGACTGACGTTGAAAACGTTGGTGGTAAAAATGCTTCTCTCGGCGAAATGATTTCGCAGTTAACAGAAAAAGGTGTACGCGTGCCCGGAGGCTTTGCGACGACTGCAGAAGCTTACCGCAAATTTCTTGCCTATGAGGGGTTGAGTGAACGGATCAATAATGAATTGAATGCGCTGGATGTAGACAATGTGGCCGAACTGGCACGTGTTGGTAAGCAAATTCGCCAATGGATTATGGAAACACCATTTCCACCCGAACTGGACATGGATATTCAGGCTGCTTGGGAAAAAATGGTTGCTGATGCCGGGACTGATGAAATTTCTGTAGCTGTGCGCTCTTCTGCAACAGCAGAAGATTTGCCTGATGCATCTTTTGCTGGTCAGCAAGAAACATTTCTTAATATCAGCAGGTTAGAGAATATTAAGGAAGCAATGCATCAGGTTTTTGCTTCTTTATATAATGATCGTGCCATTTCCTATCGAGTTCATAAAGATTTTGCCCATGAAGCTGTAGCTTTGTCTGCGGGTGTGCAACGCATGGTGCGTTCTGATGAAGGCGCCTCTGGTGTAATGTTTACAATGGATACCGAATCTGGTTTTGATCAGGTGGTATTTATTACCTCTTCTTATGGTTTGGGCGAAACAGTAGTTCAAGGTGCGGTTAATCCGGATGAATTTTATGTGCACAAACCTACATTAATTGCTGGTCGTCCTGCTATTTTACGTAAAACTCTGGGTTCTAAGCTGATCAAAATGGTGTTCACTGATTCAGCACAGGCTGGCAAATCTGTGCAGACAGTAGATGTAGATGTTACTGAGCGCAAAAAATTTTCTATCAGCGAAGATGAAATTACACAGTTAGCCAGATATGCTTTAATTATTGAAGAGCATTATGGCCGCCCGATGGATATTGAATGGGGCCGTGATGGTAAAGATGGCAAATTATATATTTTGCAGGCACGTCCTGAAACTGTTAAATCACAGGAAAAATCCAGTCGAGTATTGCGTCGTTATCAAATTAATGAAAAGTCAGCTGTTCTGGTTGAGGGGCGAGCTATTGGCCAGAAGGTTGGGCAGGGTAAAGTCAGGTTGGTTAAGAATGTAAATGAAATGCATAAGGTTTTACCTGGTGATGTACTGGTTACGGATATGACAGATCCGGACTGGGAGCCTGTAATGAAGCGAGCTTCTGCAATTATTACCAATCGAGGGGGACGTACCTGTCACGCTGCTATTATAGCGCGAGAATTGGGGATTCCTGCTGTGGTTGGCACGGGTAATGCAACTTCCACATTGCAGGATGGTAATGATGTTACTGTTTCCTGTGCTGAGGGCGATACTGGCTATGTATACGACGGATTGCTCAAAGTCGATATTACCGACATCCCATTGGATAATATGCCTGAAGCTCCAGCTAAAATCATGATGAATGTTGGCAATCCGGAATTGGCTTTCAGTTTTAGTAATCTGCCGGGTTATGGAATTGGTCTGGCACGGATGGAATTTATTATTAATCGTCAGATCGGTATTCATCCACGTGCTTTACTGGAATTCGACCAACAGGATGAAGCTATGCAAGCAGAAATTACGGATCGTATTTCTGGTTATGCTTCTCCAGTGAGTTTTTATGTGGATAAAATCGCTGAAGGTGTTTCTACTCTAGCCGCATCCGTTTATCCGAAAAAAGTTATTGTACGCTTGTCTGATTTTAAATCAAATGAATATGCTAATTTATTAGGGGGCAATAAATACGAACCACATGAAGAAAATCCAATGTTGGGCTTTCGTGGTGCAGCACGCTACGTTTCTGATGAGTTTAAAGACTGTTTTGCTTTAGAATGTCAAGCATTGAAATATGTTCGTGATGAAATGGGTCTTACCAATGTAGAAATCATGATTCCATTTGTTCGAACTCTAAAAGAAGCTGAAGCTGTGATACGTGCATTGAAAGATAATGGGCTTGAACGTGGTAAAAATGGTCTGCGCCTGATTATGATGTGTGAATTGCCAACTAATGCTGTTTTAGCTGAGCAATTCCTGAAATATTTTGACGGCTTTTCAATCGGTTCAAATGATATGACCCAGCTAACGTTAGGGGTAGACCGCGATAGTGGTGGTCCGATTGCCAGTACTTTTGATGAGCGCGATCCGGCAGTAAAAGTCATGTTCAGTCTGGCTATTCGAGCGTGTCGAAAACTGGATAAATACATCGGTATTTGTGGGCAAGGACCTTCTGATCATGCAGATTTTGCTAAATGGTTAATCGAAGAGGGCATTGAAACAATTTCTTTAAATCCGGATACAGTTATCGAAACATGGTTGTATTTGGCAAATGAACTCAAAAAGTAATTACATACAAATTTGAAAGCTGCTATTTTATGTAGCAGCTTTCTGTAAGCTAGTTTGTATAAAGACTTATTATTTTATAAGTAGTACATAGTGGCTTTAGTCATTTGCAGAGTTTTTAGAGATAAAAATTGTGTTTTAAATAAAAAGAACAGATAGTTTTGCTATCTGTTCTTTTTACAATCTATTTATTTCTTGGCTTTTTTATCAGTAGGTTTAGCTGTTTTGGTGGCTGCTTGCCCCAAGGACTGATTCCATTTAGATGGATTCTTAACCAGATCTAATGCGGCTTTAAGCTGCGCATCTTTAGTAGGATTTGGTTCGCGCCTTGCTAGCCAATCTTCCTCATCCTTTTTCTTGCTGTCTTTGGGATTGGCGTTATGATCAATATTCTCTTTAGCGTTATCAGAATCAGTATCGTTTTCTCTAGATTTCGGAAGGCTATTATTAGGAGGTGTTTCTTTATTAATGCGTGTCTCGCTGTTGACTTCTTTACCGCCTAAGGGATTACTCAGATGCCCTCCCAAATCAGCTTCACGACTTTCAAACTGACGGTTTTTGTCTTTAATTTCAACATCCGGCACGATACCCTGTGCTTGTATTGAACGATCATTTGGTGTGTAGTAAAGTGCAGTGGTTAATTTCATTGCACCACCATTGGATAGTGGAATAACGGATTGTACAGATCCTTTACCAAAGCTTTGTGTACCAACAATCACTGCACGTTTATAATCTTGTAATGCACCTGATACAATTTCAGATGCAGAAGCTGTACCTGAGTTAATTAGAACAGTAATAGGAATGATTTTAAGTTCTTCTGGCATATTAACCAGTGGGTCATTGCCTTTCATTAGGTAATCATTAGGAATCGCCTTTAAAACCATACCCTCTTGTTTATCGCGGTTTTTGGTACTAACTACTTTAACTCCAGGCTTCAAAAAGACCGTTGAGACGCCAACTGCGCTATTTAATAAGCCACCAGGATCATCACGTAAATCCAGTACAATGCCTTTTAAGGGGGTTTTATTCTGTTTTCTCAATTCTTTAAGTGCACTGGCCAAAAGGCTCACGGTATGTTCCTGAAATTGGGTGATACGCACATAGCCATAATCTGGTTCAAGCAATTTGAAGCGAACGCTTTTAACTTTGATAATTGCTCTGGTAAGGTGAATCACGATAGGCTGAGGCTGATCTTTGCGGGCAAGGGTTAGGGTAATATTGGTACCAGGTTTGCCACGCATTTTTTTTACCGCTTCAGTAGCAGTCATGTTACGGGTTGACTCATTACCAATTTTGATAATGTAATCGCCGCTTTTGATGCCTGCACGCTCAGCCGGTGTATCTTCAATAGGCGCAACGATTTTAATCAGGCCGTCTTCGGAGCTGATTTCCATACCTAAACCACCAAATTCTCCAGTAGTACTTTCTTTCAAATCGGAGTAATCTTTGACAGTCAAGTATTCTGAATGCGGGTCAAGATTATTGACCATGCCCTTCATGGCACCTTCAAGTATGTTATCGTCTGTTTTGCTTTCAACATAATTAGCTTTAATCTGGCCATATACTTCAGCCATAGTATGTAAAGATTGAAGTGGCAACACTTCTTCTTTTTTGTCATTAGCATAGCCTTGTAAGCTAATGGTGAGCAGTGCGCCACTGAAAGCGCCAAGGGTATACAAGACTACTTTTTTTAAAGTTGATTTAGCCATTATTGATTACGTTCTTTCTGATAACGACAAGGATTAAACTATTTAATAATTATTAGTTAAAAAATTGTGTATGAATTTTGAAAGTTTTAATTTTACATGAATATTTGGAAAAGGTAATCATTCTTTATCTATATTAAACAATCCATGATAATGGATTCATGGCCTGATTGTGATAACGAATCTCAAAATACAAACCACTCGGGCCATCAGGTAATTTACCACTTATTCCAATATTTTGACCAGCACTAACTGTTTTCCCTGCAGAGACACCAATAGAGGATAAACCTGTATAGATACTGATATATCCTTCACCGTGATCAAGGATAATGGTATTACCATATCCCTGAAGGAATGCAGCATAAATGACATGGCCACTGGCGATACTACGTACGGAGGAGGTAGTAGTAGTGAAAAATAATCCTTTCCATGTACCACCGTTCGGTCTTTGCTCACCAAATTTCCCAGTAATGGAACCGTTAATCGGACGTGGTAGATGTCCCTGTTTTTGTGCTAGCCCAATTGCGGTTTGCGGTTGTATGGTTTCTGTAGCCTGTAAGGCTAGGTCTTCTGAGGTCAAGGAATAGTTTTTGTTGTCAATTGCAGTGTTATCTGTTGGATTAGCTGTGTTCGAATTATTATTTGATGTAGTTTGAACGTCAGAACTGGCTAGAGCTAATTTTTGTGGTTTAATTTGTCCAGTGTGATTTTGGGCGATAGTTTGGCTTTTGTTTTGGTTTATTCGCCGTAAAGTTGATTGAGCGGATAAACGACTTAGCAAGTTATTTAACCGTCTTTCATCGGCTTTGAGCGTTTGCAGCTGTTTATTTTGCGCAGTAAGCTGTTGATCAAGTACACTGAATTTATTTTGCTGAATACTGTGCTGGTTATGTAGTTTTTTGACCAGTTGTTGCTGTTTTTGCTGTAATGCGATTAATTGATGTCGCTGATCAGTCAGTGCTTTTTGTTGTGATTCTAGACTGATTTGTTGTTGGCGCAGATGCTGTATAACTTGTTCATTGGCTGCGTTAAGGTAACGTATATATTGTAGTGATCGTCCTTTCTGATCGACGCTGTCTTTTTTTAGCCATAGATAGACGCTGTTTGGTTGGCGGTTGCGATAATGGGCATTCAGCAATCTGCCGATTTGTGTTTTGGTTTCCGCAATTCGGGTTTGAGTTTTGTCAAGATTGTTTTGCAGGATCTGATATTGTTTGATACTAAGCTGTTGCTGGAGCTTGATCTTCTCCAGCTCCTTTCTGGCCTGATTGAGCTGTTGACTTGTTTGAGTCATTGAAGCATCTATTTTTTTTTGTTCAGTTGCTGTTTGGATGATCTGATTTTTGGTTACATAGATAGCCTGATGCACTAATTTTAAGTCTTTACTTGACGGTGTTTTTTGTTCGTTGGCTGCTATAGCAGTAAGGCTTAGAAAATTTAGTAGAATCAGGCAAAGTTGTATAGAAATTTTCATTGTCAATTGCTGAATTTTATTAAGTTATGACCAGTCATTTCCGCAGGTGGAGTCAGACCCAGTGCTGTTAGCAATGAGGGCGCTACGTCTTTCAGGGCGCCTCCAGATTGAATAGTAGCAGGGCGACCAATATAGATAAATGGTACTGGTTCTGTGGTATGTTGGGTATGTGGTTGCTGGTTTTGCTCGTCATACATATGTTCACAGTTCCCGTGATCAGCTGTGATGATTACTTCACCACCTATTGATTGCGCAGTTTCAACTATGCGAGCTACGCATGCATCTAGTGTTTCAACGGCAGCAATTGCTGCTGGTAGAGAACCCGTATGGCCAACCATATCTCCATTGGCAAAATTACAGATTATGACATCATGACGATGATTGGTTAGGCTATCAATGATACTTTCTGTGATGCCTACAGCACTCATTTCCGGTTGGAGGTCGTAAGTAGTTACCTTGGGTGAGGAAATCATGATGCGTTCCTCTCCGCTATAGGGCTCTTCACGACCTCCACTAAAGAAATAGGTAACGTGCGGATATTTTTCGGTTTCGGCAATCCTCAATTGGCTCAAACCTTGTGTCGCTAAAAATTCACCTAAGCCATTTTTTACAGCCTGTCGATCAAACATGACTGGATTAGGAAATTGGGCGCCATAGCTGGTAATGCTGGTAAAATAACCAAGATGGATGCGATGCTTGCGTTCAAATCCTTGAAAATCGTCAAATGTTAGTGCCTGAGTTAATTCTCGTGCTCGATCTGCACGAAAGTTTAGAAACACAACAGCATCACCATTTTGTAATGTGGCCTGAGGATTAATCAGAGTTGGTTGAATAAACTCATCTGTTTCATTACGGGCATATGCCGCTTCCAAAGCTGCTACCGGAGAGTTTGCGCTATGGTGACAATCGCCAAATAGGGCATTGTAAGCTTGTTCAACACGATCCCAGCGATTGTCACGATCCATCGCATAAAATCTACCGATTATGGCTCCACAAAGTATTTGTGAGTGTTGCTGCATATATTGCTCTAATCTTTGTAGATAAGAAAGAGCACTTTGTGGTGGCGTGTCACGTCCGTCCAGAAAAGGGTGAACAATAATTTTTTTTATGCCTGCTGCTAATGCTGCATCAATAACGGCAAAAATATGCTCAATATGACTGTGTACGCCGCCATCTGAAAATAAGCCTAGCAAATGCACAGTTTTATTTGGTGTTTGCCAGGCCTGAATTAAAGCTGGGTTTTGTAGTAAGGATTGGTCTTCAATGGCCATATCTATCCGGGTAATATCTTGCGGCACAATACGACCAGCACCAATATTTAGATGGCCCACTTCGGAATTACCAAACTGACCTTTGGGTAAACCAACCATACGTTCAGATGCATCTATGGATCCAGAAGCGTATTGGTGTCTGTATTGATCTATGTGCGGAGTTTGTGCCAATAAAACAGCATTATCATTGCCATCAGCACGATGGCCGAAGCCGTCTAGAATAAGGAGAACAATGGGTTTGGTTAAGGACACAGCTAGCCTTTCTGCAAAAATGTGTACGGCACATGCCTAAATGATTAAGCCCGAATTTGTATGGTTAAGTGGGAATAAATTGTTTTGAAGGTGGCTCTTTGCATTGGTGAATAGATTATAGCGAAAAAGATTCAACTTGAGAAATTACAGTACTGACCCGATTTAACGTATCATTATTACTATTCATTATAGCAATTATTAATTTGGATAAACACAATATGGAATTACCAAAAGCTGCTACTACCTCATTTTCACTTGCCAATCATTTTCTGATTGCTATGCCATGTATGCAAGATCAGTTTTTTCGAGATAGTGTAGTTTATTTATGTGAACATAATGCTGAAGGAGCAATGGGTATTATTGTTAATAAACCGTCACCGATTATGATGGATTTATTGTTTGATTCGGCTAAAACCCCAACCCCAGAGCGTTTTCATGGTCAGTGGGTGTTAATGGGGGGACCAATACAGGTTGATCGCGGGTTTCTAATACATACGCCAACCGGATCGTGGGAGAGTAGTCTGTTGGTTACTGATGAGGTTGCGATGACTACTTCGCGCGATATTATTATTGGTTTGACGCAGGATGATGAAGTTAAAAAGGCAGTCGCAACTATTGGATATTCGAGTTGGAATGCAGGACAGCTTGAACAAGAGCTGGCCAATAACAGCTGGATTTCAGTGCCCGCAGATATGAAGATTTTATTTGATATCCCTTATAAACAACGTTATCAGGCTGCCTTAAAATTGTTAAATATCGATATGGCGAAATTAAGTGGATTAACCGGCCATGCCTGAGGTGATTACTTATTTTGTGGCAAAAGGGACTGTTTTGGCTTTTGATTTTGGTTTGGCCCGCATTGGTGTTGCTGTTGGTGAGGCAGAATTGGCCACTGTTCATCCATTGACTACTATTAAAACGGTTGCTAATGATGAACGTTTTGCTCAGATCGCACAGTTGATTAAGCTGTGGCAGCCATCTGCATTGGTTGTGGGTTTACCGACGCATGCTGATGGTAGCGATGATGAGGCTACTGCATTATGTCGTCGTTTTGGTAATCGTTTGCATGGTCGTTTTCATTTGCCTGTTTATTGGGTTGATGAACGTTGGACGTCGGTTATTGCTGAAAGCCTTTTAAGTGAAGCCAGCGTTTATGGTAAGAAACGTAAAGAAGTATTAGATCAGGTGGCTGCACAGGCAATTTTGACTACTTTTTTTAGTAATGGCAGCATTGTGGCTAAGCTGAATGTTTGATTTTATGTAGTCATTTATTTATTTCTTTAAACTCAGGCAGTATTTTTATTTTTTAGAATAGAAAATTTAATCAATTTTTTTAATGCGTTAAATTTTTATTGTGAATGAAATGATACATTTCACCTAAATTTCATAGACTTTCCTTTTATTTTAAATCACTATTCATAAGTTGCTAACTTACAGCTCAAATTTGGTTATTAAATGGTTTTATTTGTGAATAATTTTAAAGATGAAGGAGAGGCTATGACTTTACATCACTCTTTGCTGAATGAGATAGAAGCAGACATTAAAGCCAATATTTTGGCCGAGGCTTTACCATATATTCGTCGTTTTTCTGGATGTACGATGGTGATCAAGTATGGTGGAAATGCCATGACCGACTCTAAATTGAAAAAAGGGTTTGCCAAAGATGTTGTTTTACTAAAATTAGTTGGTATTCATCCAGTTATCGTGCATGGTGGTGGACCGCAGATTAGTGAGTTGTTACAGAAAATTGGTAAAAAAAATGAATTTGTTCAGGGCATGCGAGTCACCGACAGTGAAACGATGGACATTGTAGAAATGGTTTTGGGTGGGGGCGTTAATAAAGAAATAGCTTCTCTACTCAATTTGTATGGTGGGCATGCTGTTGGTATGACTGGTCGAGACAATCATTTCATTAAAGCTAAGAAAATGCTGATAAATGGCCAAATAGATATAGGGCAGGTTGGCGCAATTGAAAAAATTGACACCCAGCTTATTGAGCAAATGGTGCGGCACGGTTACATACCGGTAGTAGCACCTATCGGGGTTGGTGAAGAAGGCGAAGCTTTCAACATTAATGCAGATGTGGTGGCCGGTAAATTGGCAGAGTGTTTAAACGCAGAGAAATTAATCATGTTAACCAATACCCAAGGTGTACTGGATGAACATGGTCAGTTGATTAATAAATTATCGCCTGAAGATATTGATAGACTGATTACTTCAGGGACTCTGCAAGGTGGTATGCTGCCCAAAATTCATTCTACGCTGCAAGCAGCATTAAATGGGATTAGTGATATTCATATTATTGATGGAAGGGTGCCACATGCCTTGTTATTGGAAATATTTACTGATAAAGGGGTGGGGACAATGATTCTTGGACATAATGAAAAACGTACATAATTATGCTGCTTGTGATTCAGTCAGTTTACTTGATCATTAAATTATGCTGATTACAATGAATAAAAAAGCTTGACAGCAAAAAAATAGACGTTATAATTTCGCCTCATTCCCTGATAGCTCAGTCGGTAGAGCGACGGACTGTTAATCCGCAGGTCCCAGGTTCGAGCCCTGGTCGGGGAGCCAAATTTAAAAAAAGCACTCGTTTACGAGTGCTTTTTCATTTTACATTTAGCTCATTCGCCAACTTTAATCAGTTTAACATCAAATATTAATGTGCTGTTTGCAGGAATGGTGCTTGCAGGACTTTGATTGCCATAAGCGAGATCAGCAGGTATATAGAATGTAAAGCTACTGCCTTCTTTCATTAACTGTAAACCTTCTGTCCAACCGGGAATAACGCCATATAATGGGAAAGTAGCAGGTTTGTTGTTATGCAGGGATGTACCGTCAAATACGGTTCCATCAATCAGGCGACCTTCGTATTCAACAGTAACCATATCAGTGGCTTTAGGTGATTTGCCGTTTCCTTGATGGTTAATTTTATATTGCAGACCGGAAGCAGTAGTTTGTACACCAGCAGCGGTTTTATTCTGCTTAAGAAAATTTTCACCAGCAATTTGTGGATTTTGTGTTTCTACAGTAGTTGAAACCGCAGGGGCAGATGCACTGCTGGCTTGTTGCTTTTTATCTGCAGCATTGCAAGCAGTTAACGTAAATAAGGTAGCTAAAGCAAATACGTTTAATAGTAATTTTTTCATAATTCGTCTGATAATGTTGACAGGAAGTTAATTATAACAGTCATGATTATCGGGTAAAATCTTTTGTTACTGGGTGTTCAGTTAAGATTTATTATAGCCATTGTCAACATGCTTATATGTATGAAACCGTTGCATTGATTACGGTGAGTTAAATATAACTGATGGTTATATGCTGTGATTTTGCTCTGTTGGTAAAGATTTTTACGGTAAATTCTGCCCTATTATCTATTCGTACTTTGAGTGGATAAACATGATATTCAGCTTGTTTATCTAAATATAGAGTCATTCTGTTTGCCGGTTACCGCGGTAATATCAACTGTAATGCTTAACGAGTGAAGTCATCAATGACCGTGGACGTGCTAATCGGGGTTGATTGCGACTGCAGTTACGCATAGAATCTATTAACCAGCATTCACTTGGTTTGTTTGATCTCGCTCGCTTTTCTGGGTTTGATGGTAAGGTATATTATTTATGCTTTACCACGAGACTTAGCTCTAACCAGTAATATACCCACTTAATATATTTATGAATCCAGTTATAGCCAAGCTTTTTGATAGAATTAAAACACTTGGGAAAACCAGTGTAATGGTCTTTCAACAATATTGCTCAATGTCGAATTATCAACAAGCGATCCGGTAAAGTGCTTTTGCTCACGTTTTATAGGTTTGAGTGAGTACTCGAACATATTTATGATTCTTTCCTGAGGTGGTGATTTTAATTTCAATTCAGCAATCCTCTGCTTAAATATATGATTTTAGGTTATTATTTCTTTGGGGTATCTGATCTCTGACAATTCCGCATTACCAGATTTCCTCTTTATTTTATAAGTTTGAGTTCCCTGTGCCACACTTAGGCTAAAGCTTTGTGACGACGATATTTGCTTGCGCTTATTTTCATCTGGATATGAATTGATACATGGTTAATAATGTTATGATTACATATTTTTTTGCTTTGATCATAGAGGATTCTACTTTAAAGCTATGTGATGACTATTGTACGGAGTAGTTATACTTATCGAGCGGATAAAATCATTTATTTCATAAACAACAAACACCACAAAATAGAATGATCCACTCAAAGCCAGAAAGGTATGATGACTTAATTATAGAAATGGACGAACAAATATCAACTGCTGATGGCGACAAATCATATAAAAATTTAGATCAGAAATGTTTGAAATGTGGATTTTGCTAAATACTTATTCAACAGTAACTAATTCATCTGCCATTAATTTTCTTGAGGAGAATATGTTAGCGAAAATTAAATGATTTTGAGTTGCAGGAATATCTTGATGGTTTTATTGTCAAGGTCATACAAGCAAGAGATGAGCAGATGAATACACATTGTTACGCTTTGTATCATCATATTCAAAGAGTCAAACATCACTTTGTCTATGAAATAGTAGAAGATAAATTTAGCAGGTTTTCAACTAGGGTGTGACAGGTGAATGCCAACATATATGTCTACAGGAGCTATTTGTAATCCTGATGAACAGGTGTTGACATACGCAGATGGCAATATTGATTCGAATGCAGTTGTCCTTTATCCTCCTGAAGTATTAAAGCGCAAAGTTAAAACTGAAAAGTAGTTAAGAGAATTAGGTTTGCATACTCCTACTGGTTTACCGCCTATGATTGCAGAATTGGGAGTGATATTTAGAATACCTGACGAGGTGGCCAAGCGTGCTTTAGTATTATTGTTAACAGGGATTTAAGCTGAATGTTTTCGAAAATATGATCCAATTAATCCGAAGCAATTTGACAGACGTTGCCCAATAGGCTTGGCAGCTTTATTAAATAATAAACGTAACTTTATTTATAATACACAGCCAACAGTGCGAGATGCGATAAATATGTCTTGGAAATATGAGGCATTATTACTTTTACAATGGACGCTCAATTGGCAAGCACAGTTACTTTTTGTTGATGCAATCTGCGACGTTTCATCGTTAGTAGACGAAAGGATGCGATAAAGAGAATAAGATATTTCTACAGTGACCTTAAGAGCTGTTAGTGAATTGTTGGATGAGTTGGATTTGCATTATCGCTTAAAGTGGATAACAACAGATTTTCAAATGAAAAATAAGTAAGCACCTGCCTTGATTATGGATGATGTTGTTCAAGAGCGTCATTATGCTTTAAATTGGTTAACTGATTTTAAATTGCTGATTGGGATGATGTGGATGCCACAACTTGATAATTTTGTCTTAACTAATTGTAGTAGAAAATTAATTTAACAGACTTTGCTTATTTATGGGCATATGATCTCAGAAATGGCTGTCAGTATACGTAATAAGGCAGCACTTTATCATTGATCCTATGTGCGCATTAATAACTTTGATGTCGATTTTCTCTACCAATATGAGCTTCGCGTGGTATTTGGTTTTTTCAAGCCTGCAACTGACTTTAGATTAATACAGGTCTATATTAGGATTAGGCAACTTTTGTTTTAATATGCTTAAGCATTTTTAAATGCTATCTCAATTATGAAGTAACCCGGTTGGATGTAGACTATTATTGGAGATCCATATTCTTAGCTGGGCTAGTTGATTAGTAACTCGATGCTGCCTATAACCTGATGCTTTGCTGTGGTTGAGAGCTATGTTTGAACTATTAAATACTGAATCTGTATTGGCCAATATTCAATTGAAATGATAATTTTATCTATGTCGCAAGTTCTAAGTGTATTGGGGGCACGTGTTGGTTTTATTTCAATAAAGTGTGTGATAAATAAATGGTACAACAGAGCGTTAGTGTTCAATCATTCTATACAGCTAAGCTCATGATCTGATAAAACTGTTGTCTTTTTGGTACTTAATTTTTTTATTTTTTTCTTTACGGCGATAAACTTTTTTTTATACTGTAAAAGATTTTACGCATATGTTCTAATGATATGATATTGTCATTATTTAACTGTAACAATATTGATAAAAATTTAACAAAATATGTCAAATTTGTGCCTGATTATGTGTTTGTGTTTCTTGTTATAAGGCAGGTTCGGTAACAGGCCAGATGAGCGGTTGTGTAAATAAACTGTGTTGGTTGATAGGTGCTGGTATTCTTAGTGCAGCAGTAATTAAGTAAATATAGAGAATAGCTTGACATTGTAACCTTTGGCGTCATAAAATTTATCTTAATAAGAAGAGATCAATTTTAAGTCTAAGATTAATGTCTTTGTGGCAGATTTAAACAAATCGACTTTCAATAAAACGCTTATCTTTCGCATGGTCAATGCGAGTTTAAACTCGTTGATTATTGACATTGCGAGGGGTAAGGCTATTTTTATATTAAATTCCTATAAATAAATTCACTTATTATATTTATGCACGTTTCTGAATTACAAAATTTACATGTGTCTGAATTATTGGGCATTGCTGAAGAGTTTGGTATTGAAAATGCCAACCGTTTACGTAAACAAGATCTTGTTTTTGCGATTGTACGCATTAAAATGAAACAAGGTGAAGCATTTACGTGCTCTGGTACACTTGAAATCTTGCCAGATGGCTTTGGTTTCCTACGCAGCATGGATACTTCCTATTTAGCAGGACCTGATGACATCTATGTTAGCCCTAGTCAGATCCGACGTTTTAATTTACACACTGGCGATACAATAGAAGGCAGTGTACGGGTTCCTAAAGATAACGAACGTTATTTTGCGTTGGTGCGACTTGATAAAATAAATGGCGACCATCCAGATGTGTGTAAACACAAAATTTTGTTTGAGAACTTGACACCATTGTTTCCCGATCGTCAGTTTGTGCTGGAACGGGATATCCGCTCTGGTGAAAATTTAACTGGTCGGGCTATCGATCTGATTGCACCTATTGGTTTTGGGCAGCGTGCTTTGCTGGTGGCCCCGCCAAAATCTGGTAAAACGGTCATGCTGCAGAATATTGCTCATGCTATTACTGCAAACTATCCTGAAGCTGAATTAATCGTTCTTCTTATTGATGAGCGACCTGAAGAGGTAACGGAGATGACGCGGTCGGTGCGTGGTGAAGTTGTTTCATCTACATTTGATGAACCAGCTACCCGCCATGTCCAAGTAGCTGAAATGGTCATGGAAAAGGCTAAGCGTCTGGTCGAACATAAAAAAGATGTGGTAATTTTGCTTGACTCGATCACCCGTTTAGCCCGTGCCTACAATACGGTTATTCCAGCCTCGGGAAAAATTTTAACTGGTGGTATTGATGCCAATGCTTTGCACCGACCTAAACGTTTTTTTGGTGCAGCACGAAATGTTGAAGAGGGTGGTTCTCTCACTATTATTGCGACAGCTTTGGTGGAAACTGGAAGTCGCATGGATGATGTAATTTATGAGGAATTCAAAGGCACTGGTAATATGGAACTGCATTTGGATCGCAGAATGGCTGAAAAACGTCTTTTCCCTGCTATCAATATTAACCGTTCTGGTACTCGTCGTGAAGAATTGCTGGTAAGTAATGACCGCTTGCAGAAAATGTGGCTACTACGCAAGTTCCTGCATCCGATGGATGATATTGAGTCTATGGAGTTTATTATTGATAAGTTGAAACAGTCTAAAAACAATGCTGACTTTTTTGACCTGATGCGTGGCAGTAAATGATTTCTAAATCAATAAAAATATTAAACGTGCTAACTTAAGTTAGCACGTTTTGTGTTTCAGAGTGATTAAATAGAGCCCAGAATATTTTTTTAATTTATGTATGAATAATCACCGCAACTTTCTATAAAGTAGATAAACATCAGTTGTGAAATACGTTTGCTTATTGTTTTGTTTTAAAATTTAACTTTTAGCTTTAATGATAACGCAATAAGCTTTTTAAGCAAATTATCATTGATAATTTTAATTTAGTGGATATTGCTGACTATTATTAGTTAAAGTAGTTCAGCTATATGTGGCTTAATACGGTTTTAGTTTTATTTTTACCGGCAAATGTTAATATTATTATAGATTAATAATGTTTTGTAGCTGCAGTTCTTAATTAAAAGTTTTATTTTAACTGAATAGATGTAGCTTGTGGTACTGTGTTAATCCTAAAATAAGTTATAAATGAAATTTATAACTTATTTTCCGAAATAAGGTTTAAATTATAATTTCAATTCATGAGTGTGAACGCCGGCAATATCTACTGCTAAATAGCCTCCATAATTGTCTGCCCAGTCTTGAATAACATATCGTTTAAATAAATTTTCTTCATAATAATGTTCGTGTACTGCCGGGCGATGAGTATGTCCATGAATCAAAGTAGGTAAGTCTTTTAAATCCTGACTGGCAATTAAAGCCTGTACCCCATTTTCGGTGGCATCTGAGATTTCATTTTTGCCTTCATTATTTTTGCGAGTTTCACTCATTTGACGAATTTGTCCCGCCAGCATGCGTCGTTCAGTTATAGGTTTGGTTAATACGGCCATTTGCCACAAAGGATTTCGAGATTGTGCTCTGAATTGTTGGTAAGCTAAATCATCAGTACATAATTCATCACCGTGAACTAAAAGATAGCTTTTACCGTATAAGTTAGTCAATAACGGTGCTTCGATGATATGGATTCCAGTTTCAGAAGCAAATTGTCTACCTAGTAAAAAATCACGATTGCCATGCATAAAAAATATGGGTGTTATACTGGTAAATTGTTTTAGCTGAGATTTGATGGTGCGAATAAATTCGCTATCATCATCATCACCAACCCAAACGTCAAAAAAATCACCCAAGATATACAAGGCATCTATTTTCCCCTGCCACTGGTGTAGGCATCGCTGAAATAATTGGTTGAGCAAGGTAGTTTGTTCAGAAAGGTGTAAATCAGAGATAAAAATAGTAGTGTTCATGTTTGTTAATTATGTTTAGACAGAAAGAAATTTTTGGTAATGTTCCGGATTAAAACCAATCGTAATTTGATTTTTATAGGTTAGAACCGGTCGTTTAATGATTGATGGCTGAGTCATCATCAGTTCGATGGCTGCTCTATCGCAGCTAAGCGCTGTTTGCTGTTCTGCGGGATTTAAGTTCCGCCATGTGGTCCCTTTGCGGTTAATTAATGATTCTTTTGGAATTTGGGATAACCAAAATTCTAGATCTCTTTGACTAGGAGGTGTTTTTTTGAAGTCAACAAATTCAGCAACAATATTGTTGTCGTTAAGCCATTGACGGGCTTTTTTAACCGTATTACATTGACTAAGACCAAAGATTTTTATAGACATAGTATTTGTTCGGATTGTGAAGCGATAAGCTATTATACCGATTAAGTCATATAAGCTTAATTAACTGTTGTTTTTTATTTCAACATCAATATTGCTTAACTGACTTAAATAGGCTTATTTGCTAATTGTTTGTATTCTCTGTATCCTTTACTTAGTCTAATGTTATCAGTAGAAAGAGGCAAATATGAGAAAAATGAGCGTACTTGTTATCAGTTTGATACTGGCGGGTTGTGGTGGTAAACAGGAAGCTAATCAATCTAATTTTTCTGAGGCAATTAATGAATTTGCGAAAAATGATCATGTTTGTCTGCCGGTCAATTTGATACTGGATAATGTCGAAAATGGTTCTAAGAGCAATCCTGCTGTTGGTGCTCCTGAAATTCGTATTACATTAAAAAATTCAAATGGTGATCGTGTAAATAAAACTGCTGTTGAACAAATGGCTATCTTGACTGATGCCGATATTTACCAACAAGGTAAAAATGAAGATTTTCAGTTGCCAAATGGAAAAAAACTGCCGGTTGCCGTTTATCGTCTATCAGATAAAGCTAAAGATAAAATTGTTACCTCATCACAAAACTTATTACTTTGCTTAGGTACACAACAAGTAGAGAAGATTACTTTGTTTACAGAACCCACACCCGCTAATGGTGTCACCGTTTCCAAAGTAGTTTACGATGCAAAATTGGTACCAGAAAAGTGGGCTGAAAAATTACTTAAAAAGACAGATGAAAACTGGTGGAAATCTTTAAAAGAACCGCAACGACGTACTGCAGTGCTGGTGTTAACCGATAAAGGTTGGAAAGATGAAAGAACATTGCATTGATTAGGGAAAATTAAAATCGGAGTAGCTGGCTTATTTCTATTAGTCGAAATATTTAAAATTGAATATTCCAAGTTATTGCACCTGCTATATCCTCTATTAATCAATAATATAAAAACAGCCTCATTAGTGAGGCTGTTTTTATATAGTGATGATCAAGCCTTATACTACAGCTTCCTCTTTTTTCTTCTGCGGTTTAACCAGATTCTGACGGTTTAAGCCAAACATGATCAATAAAGGACTGGCAACTAGAACTGATGAATAAATACCAAACACAATACCGATGGTCAGTGCCATGGCAAATCCGTGCAATGCTGTGCCGCCAAAGATCAGCATGGATATGACCATTGCTTCAGTTGAACCGTGGGTAATAATAGTGCGACTCATGGTTGCTGTAATGGCATTATCTATTATGGCAGGTACGCTTTCACCACGCATTTGAGGTTTATGGAAGTTTTCACGGATTCTGTCAAATACCACCACAGATTCGTTTACTGAATACCCTAATACTGCCAGTATACCGGCCAGTACAGTCAGAGAAAATTCCCAGTGAAAGAAAGCAAAACAGCCTAGAATAATTACAACATCATGCATATTGGCAATAATTGCTGAAACTGCAAACCGCCATTCAAACCGCATAGACAGATAGATGATAATTCCAATAATGACCATGGCTAAGGCTAGCAAACCATGGGTTACCAGTTCTTCACCTACTTGTGGACCGATAAATTCTACCTGACGCAGTATTACGCCTTGTTGATGGTTTTTAAGTACATCCATTACTTGATTGGATAGCTGAGCCGACGTTAAGTTCGGTTTATTGGGCAGGCGGATCATAACCTGTTTATTAGTACCTAAAGCCTGTACTTGTATTTCCCCCAATTTGAGTCCATCAAGTTCACTACGAATATTGTTCAGATCAGCACTTTGCTTAAATTGAACTTCCATAACGGTGCCGCCAGTAAACTCAACTGAAAAATTCAGTCCTCTGGTGACCAGAAAAAATACAGCAAGAATAAAAGTAATTAGAGAGATTGCCGTTGTAAGCTTACCGTAGCTCATGAACGGAATATCGCGTTTAATTTTGAAAAATTCCATAAATTAGGCCTTACTTTTTCGAGCGATGTTATTATCACCTGCAATCCAGATGTGGCCGATCGACAGTGATTTAAGTTTACGTTTTCTACCATACCAAAGATTGACAATGGCTCGAGTAACAACTACTGAAGAATACATTGAAGTAATGATACCTAAGCAATGTACAACGGCGAAACCACGGATTGGACCAGAGCCAAAAATTAGCAAAGCCAGCCCGGCAATAAGAGAGGTTATATTGGAATCTACAATGGTATGCCAAGCGTGATCATAGCCGGCATTGATAGACATCTGCGGGGTATTGCCGTGGCGAAGCTCTTCACGAATACGTTCATTAATTAACACATTCGAGTCTATTGCCATGCCCAATGTCAATGCTATGGCGGCAATGCCTGGCAGCGTTAAGGTAGCCTGCATAGCAGATAAGATCGCAATCAAAAATAATAAGTTACATGATAATGCAATAACGGAAAATAAACCAAATAAGCGATAATAAAGCACCATAAACACTGCAACAATCACAAATCCCCATAAAGTAGAATGGAAACCTTTGCTGATGTTTTCTTTACCTAATGAAGGGCCGATTGTCCGTTCTTCAATGATTTTCATCGGCGCAGCGAGTGAACCGGCACGTAGCAATAGTGATGTATCATTGGCCTCAGCAATACTCATGTTGCCCGAAATGATGGTTTTACCTCCTGGAATGGCTTCATTAATGACCGGTGCAGTAATTACTTCGGATTTACCCTGATCGATTAACACCATAGCCATACGTTTGCCAACGTTGTTACGGGTTAGATCAGCAAAAATACTGGCACCAGTGCTGTCGAAGTTAACGCTGACACCTGGCTGACCACGCTCATTAAAGCTGGCCTGAGCATCGTTGATGTTGTCGCCAGTTAGTTCAACTTGTTTGCTCACCAATGTAGGCGCGCCACTACCAGATGAGGGCAATAATTCAAACCCTGCTGGGACATTACCTTGTAATGCTTGCTGATAAAGGTTGCCATCATCACTAACCATCCGTACCTGTAGTGTAGCCGTGCGGCCGATAATATCTTTGGCTTTAGCTGTATCTTGTACTCCAGGAAGTTGGACAACGATACGATCTGGGCCTGCCTGTTGAATAATAGGTTCAGCTACACCCAATTCGTTTACGCGATTATGTAGGGTATTAATATTTTGTTTAACCGCGTCCGAACGGATTCGGGTTAAAACTGTTTCGCTTAAGCTTACGACCAGGCGGCTGTCATTCTGGGTTAAAGTGGCATCATTCAAATATTTTTTTAATTGTGGTAGCGCTGCACTGGCATCAGCAGCTAGTTGAAAAGGGACGATTAAAGTCTGTCCTTTTTTTATAATTTCGCCAGTTCTTATGTTTAACTTTCTCAGTTGGCGACGGATATCACCACTATAACTATCCAGTGTTTTATCCACCGCTGATTGCATGTCAACCTGCATGGTAAAGTGTACGCCACCACGTAAATCCAGACCAAGGAACATAGGCTTGGCATGAATTTTTTCCATCCATGTCGGAGTATTGGCTAGCAGATTTAATGCCACGATATAGCCTTCGCCAAACTTAGCAGCTATGGCATCACGTGCTTTAAGTTGGGTTTCTGTGTCGCTGAAACGCACTTTAAGACTGCCATCAGCAATAAACATACCGTTGTCTTGTATGTGTGCCGCGGCTAAAGCATCTTTGACGGTTTTTTCTGTTTGCGCATCTATTGTGATGGCCTGACGATTGGTAGAAATCTGCACTGCAGGTATTTCACCGAAGAGATTAGGAATAGTATAGAAAAATCCCAGTATAATGGTGATGATGATAAGCAGATATTTCCACAAAGGATATCGATTCATATTTGCTGCCTTATTTGCAGACTATAATTAGATATTTAAGAAAATAAACGCCGCAACAAACTGTTGCGGCCCGGTAAAAATTTTTATTAATCAGTTACTTTAGCGCTAATAGAATTGCGCTCAAAGTTAACCTCGACATTAGGTGCAATTTCTAGGGTGAAATGCTGATCGTTTACTTTGGTGATTTTGCCGATGATACCTGCCATAGTGATGACTCTATCACCTTTTTTAAGCTCTGCTATCATTTGTAAATGTTTTTTATGTTTTGCTTGCTGAGGACGAATCATCATAAAATAAAACAAAACAAAAATTAACGCAAACGGCAAAAAATTCATTAAACCGTTAGGCGAAGCAACTGAATTAGCAGCATGAGCAAACTCGATCATGGGATACTCCATAAGATTCAAATAATCTAAACACCAAATTTCATATTGTAATGGCCAACTGATTTTTTATCCAGTATTCTACGCAGTTAATAAAAATTATTCGTGCAAAACTTAAATTAAATTGAGATCAGCCATGGATGTTGTGCTGTTGGTGGTGACAATAAAATGATCTAATAATCTAATGTCTAACAGATTTAAAGCGGTTTTTACATGCAGAGTGAATTTAATATCTGCATCAGAAGGCTGGCAAGTACGTCCCGGGTGATTATGTGCCAGAATGATAGACACAGCGTGATATTTAAGCGCAGCTTTGGCTATTTCACGTGTGTAAACCTTTGTCTCATTAATGGTACCTCGTGCCAACTCAATGGTATGGATAAGCTCATTACTTTGATTGAGCAGCATGGCGATGCATACCTCTACCTGCTCATGATTAAAATACAAGCGAAGATACTTGCCTACAGCAGCTGGACTAGTAAAAATTGGTTGGCGACGAATCTCTTCTTCCAGCATACGCTGACTAATTTCCCGTATAACCGCAAGTTGCGCATAACTGGCTATACCCATACCTTTGTATTGGCTTAATTCTTTAAAATCTGCATTTAACAAAGCCCGTAAACTTCCGGTTTTATCAATTAAGTACCGTGCCAGGTCTACTGCGGTCATGCCATGTGTACCGGTACGCAATAATATGGCAAGTAGTTCTGTATCACTCAGCGCGCAGGCTCCGTGTTTCAGCAATTTTTCTCTTGGTCGGTCGTGTTGTGGCCAGTTTTTAATGCTCATGTGTTAAAGTTGGTGTAAATATTTTACATCATTTTATAGGAATAATCTGCCATTGCAAATATAGTTTAATTAGTCTTAAGGTTCACTTATTGCAGGTTTAAATTAGCATTTTTTTTAATAAAAATTTGATAAAATATTTGTCTATACAGGAAAAGTTATGGCTAAACAGAAAACTCAATTTTTATGTGACTCTTGTGGTGGTGCTTCATCAAAATGGCAAGGACGCTGTCCACATTGCGGAGAATGGAATACTCTTACAGAAACTACACTGACTTCACCTGCCGTACATAGTCGTTTTCAATCTTGGGCAGCTAATGCTTCGCCAGTACAATTGTTAGCTGATGTTAGTGCGGTTGAAGTACAGCGTAATCCGACGGGAATGACCGAGCTTGATCGGGTACTTGGTGGCGGTTTGGTTGAAGGAGCCGTTATTTTATTGGGTGGAGATCCAGGTATCGGTAAATCAACTTTACTTCTACAAACCATTGCGCAAATGACCGAACGCTCAGTGGTACTATACGTCTCAGGTGAAGAATCTGCACAGCAGGTGGCCTTGCGCGCACAGCGTTTAGGCGTAAATGCAAATGGTGTTCATTTGCTAGCTGAAATACGCGTTGAGGCGATTAGTGCGGCCATATTGCAGCAAAAACCTAATGTTGTTGTCATTGATTCGATTCAGACAATGTATTCGGAAAATATAACTTCTGCACCGGGATCAGTCTCTCAGGTGCGAGAATGTGCAGCACAACTTACTAGATTGGCTAAGCATCATGGAATTTCTATGTTGTTAGTGGGGCATGTTACTAAGGATGGAGCAATTGCTGGTCCTAGGGTGCTGGAGCATATGGTTGATACGGTGCTGTATTTTGAAGGGGAAACCCACTCCAATTACCGTATGATACGAACAATGAAAAATCGTTTTGGTGCTGCTAATGAATTGGGCGTTTTTGCAATGACTGAAAAAGGGTTAAAGGGAGTATCTAATCCTTCAGCATTATTTTTATCTAGTTATCGGGATGATGTACCGGGTTCATGTGTCTTAGTGACTCAGGAAGGTTCTCGACCTTTACTGGTAGAAATTCAGGCATTGGTTGATGATGCACACGGATTTGCGCCCAAACGCCTGACAGTTGGGCTTGCTCAAGAACGATTGTCCATGTTGCTGGCTGTATTGAATCGCCATGCAGGGATTGCTTGTTATGATCAGGATGTATTTCTCAATGCTGTTGGTGGCGTTAAAATTAGCGAACCAGCTGCAGATTTGGCCGTAATACTGGCTATGCTTTCTAGTTATCGTAATCGACCTTTACCAGAAAAGTTGATTGTGTTCGGAGAAGTGGGTCTGTCTGGTGAGATACGTCCGGTGCCACGAGGTCAGGAAAGATTGCGAGAAGCCGAAAAGCTTGGCTTTACTCATGCCATTATCCCGTTGGCTAATTGTCCCAAAAAAAGCACCGATTTTTCTAATCTGACTATTATTGGTGTCAGTTCCGTGCAAGAAGGAGTTGATGCTACTCGTCATAACAATTCCTGATTAACAGTTATTCTTGAGCATTATATAGTGTTTATGGTGTTTAGTAGTTTCATCAATTATTTGGATTAATGCTATTTGTCTAGATTAAGTAATTCTGACTTGTGTAACTACCCTTTAAATTAATTCAGTATCACAGTAGAACATTTTCTCCATTAACCCACAAAGAATTTAAATGTCAAATAAATAATATTAGTTTCAATTCCTATCTATTTAAAAAAGCTCAAGCGGATATCCCAGCCAAAGAACTTTGCCGTCAATATTGCATAGGTAATTCAACTTTGTATCAATGGTGGGAAAATACAAGTGCTATAAAATCAAAATATATCAAATGTTTAAAGCACTTTAGGCGGAAAATTGTCAATTTAAGCAGATCGTTGCTGAGCTGAGTTTAAAATCTTATGGTCAGGAGGAATTCATAAAAAAGCTGTAGTGCCTACTTAGGCACATAATAACGTGGGCTGGGGCATTACCCACTCAATCTGTCTCAATGATCATGAGAGCTCTTATTGTGAGCTTCAGTTGCTGTGCTGACAATGATCAACCTGCGTTCTCAGATGGACCGGTAATTATTTCAGGATTAAGCAATTTCTCCGCTAAGTATTTACACTATGGCTTTCCTAAGTGTTTTAGGTGAAGCCGAAAGTAGATATCATAAATGTGTTAAGTAGGTATATTGCGTATTAAAGCTTAATCTCTGTGCAAAACGTAAACAGCGTATTTCACTGCGAATACCAGAAATCGATTATTACCCAAAAAGCAAGGCGGTTGGTCAATCAACTTTATGCGGGACCGCAGCCATCATCAATTTCACTTAGAACGTTCAATGTAATTGATGGCTTCAATGGTGGGTTGTTAGGCTTTGATATGACGTTCAGTTTTCCAGTAAAGATCTGATTAAATTGGAAAAATCATATGATATAACTGTTGATTATATTTTAATCCAGTAGCCGATATCAAAATGGTGAACAGAAATCTTAGATTGATACCTTTTTAATACTCTGGCTCCAGTAAGGAGGATAGTCGAAGAGTTGCTAATGATTTATAACAGCAGAAGAGCTCATGAGGCACTTAATAATATAACACCGCCAATAGAATATAAACATTAAAGCAAGCAGCGTTATTTTCTAGGTGAATGGTGTACTAACTATGGGCTATCTACACTATAGTCAGTATTTACTTTTGGTTGGCGATTGAATACGTTATTTATACTTCATCCTGAGAGCAGCTTTACTTGGCAATATTCCGATAAACACGTTTATGACTCCTCATATAGCTGAGTTTTCGGATATGCTAAAAATATCTGGGCGAAGCACTAGGGTAAATGCTTGTTAAGTGATCGCACGTAATACCAAAACAATGACAGAGTTATGCACTAACTGAGGAAATCATAGTCATCATAGCGGCTTAAACCAACAATAAGGCAGCATTAACAGGATCATTTACCTAGAGTTGTAAAAGCACAAATTTTATGTAGCTTTGTGGGCACTAGCGCTTTTTTATGATTTGTTTCTCAAACAGAGGTTTTAAACTCTTAGCTGAGCACACATCTGCTTAATCTGACAATTTTCAGCTTCCAGTTCCTTTAAATATTTGCTCTCCGAGGATTCTATTTCATCGTCTTTTTCCGCTATCTATAAAAAGCAGAATTAACAGTGCCATATTTACACCCTCATTCTTCCACCGACACCTTAGCTCACACTTCTTTCAAATAGATGCGGTGCTCTAAATCCACTTTTATTTTTATTTCAGAGAATGTCTAATTTTTTGAGAGGAAGAAATATGATTAATATCTTAAATATTTAGTCATTGCGATATCAATGACTAAATATTCAAAATTTTGACTTTACTGTTGTAGTTTGACTTTATGGAAAAACAGACAGATGAATTAATCAGCTGTCTGTAAAGGGCTTAAACGATTTCGGCTTTTTCTATGATAACATTTTCAACCGGTACATCCTGATGGCCGGCATGGTTGCCGGTTTTTACTACTTTGATTTTATCTACAACATCCTGACCTTCTACGACTTTGCCGAAAACTGCATATCCCCAGCCGTGTAGGTCTGGTGCGGTATGGTTCAGAAAGTCGTTATCTTTAACATTGATAAAAAACTGGGCACTGGCTGAATGTGGTTGCATCGTCCGGGCCATAGCAATTGTGTAACGATCATTTTTTAGACCATTGTTTGCTTCATTTTCAATCGGTTCATGCGTCGATTTTTGCTGCATATTTTGATCAAAACCACCGCCTTGAATCATAAAATTATCAATAACTCGATGGAAAATGGTGCCATCATAAAAACCTTCACGAACATAACGTTCAAAGTTTTCTGCTGTTTTGGGTGCTTTGTTGTGATCTAATTCGATACCAATCACGCCAAAGTTGGTGGTTAATTTAATCATATTTATCTCCTGAAAATACATTGAATAATGGGCTATTATCCGATTAGGTTAACAATTCTGATGCTTAGCGGTAAGGTAATCAACCTCTTCTTTACTGCCAAGCACAACGGCAACGCGCTGATGTAATCCATTTGGTTGAATATCGAGAATATTCTGTTGAGTATTGGTTGCTTTACCTTGTGCCTGTTCAATTAATAGACTCATGGGATTGGCTTCGTACATCAGTCGCAGTTTACCTGGTTTGGACGGATCTCGCTGATCCTGTGGATAGGTGAAGATGCCGCCACGAATGAGAATTCGGTGTACTTCTGCCACCATTGAGGCGACCCAGCGCATATTATAATCTTTACCACGTATACCAATTTTACCTGCCAGTAACTCAGCTATATACTTTTGCATCGGTGCTTGCCAGTGCCGTTGATTGGACATATTGATGGCAAATTCAGTGGTTTGTACAGGGATAGATGGATTTTCCTCGGTTAGTTCAAACTGGTTGTGCTGATTGAGAGTAAACATGGCGACGCCATGCTTTACAGTCAGCACCAGTATGGTTTGAGGTCCATATAACACATAGCCGCTCGCCACTTGATGCCGGCCAGTCTGTAAAAAGCTTTCAGTTTTCAGTTCTCCAGCAGGTTTGGGCAAAATGGAAAAGATGGTGCCTATGGAAATATTAACGTCAATATTGGAGCTACCATCCAAAGGGTCAAATAACACTAGATATTGACCTTTTTGATTAGTACTGATAAATGATTCTTCTTCCTCACTGGCTAGTCCTGCTACGGCAGACTGGGTGCTGAGTGTGTCTATCAGTATCTGATTAGCCAGAACGTCCAGTTTTTTTTGTTCTTCACCTTGTATATTTCCAGTATGTGCACTACCAAGAATATTATTCAGTGCCCCTGCACGTACGGCTTCATTAATGTGTAGACAGGCCTGACTAATACTGTTCAGTACATCAGTCAGATTGGATGGTAAGGCATGGTTTTGTTCATGCTGTTGCAGATAGTTATTCAATAGTACGGACACGCTGGTACTCCCATATAAATTTTGTGTCATTATACATTGGCTTTGCTGGTTTGATTGTACAGGTTGATCAAATGGTCAATGAGTCTGTAAAAGCTGATTTAATTTAAGCAATGGATGATTGCAGTACAAACTGGGCATTTTCATCTTGTCCTAATAGCTCTACTAATGCTGGCAGTGCCTCAGCTAAAGTTTTTGGTAAAGTATAGGGCGGATTAATAATAAATACACCACTGCCATGCATGCCGAATCCGTTAGAACGTGGAGTATGCACATGCAGTTCAGCGTGTAGATAATTATTGGGTGACAGCTTTTGTAGATTAAGTGGTAATTTTTGACTTTGATATCTGCTCAGACAGGGATACCATACCATATAACAGCCTTCAGCAAATTTTTTCAAAGCTGCTTTGAGCGTGTCAACCACTTGCTGGTAATCCTGCTTCAGTTCATATGATGGATCAATCAGTACCACAGCTCGCCGGCTAGGTGGTGGTAAAATTGATAATAACCCTTTGAATCCATTGTCGCAAAATACCTGCGTACGGTTAGGTGAAGGTACTTGACGCATATTTCGGCGTAGTAGTTCGGCATCGGTAGGGTGCAGTTCAAACAGCCGCAAACGATCCTGTTCTCGAGACAGTGTTTGTGCCAGCCATGGAGAACCACAATAAAGATCTTTGTTTTCGGGCAGACAGGCAGTTACGCTTTGACGGAAATGTTGCAGACAAGAGGGCAGTTTTGTAGCTGTCAGTAATTTTTGAATTCCATCACGATACTCGCCAATCTTTTGTGCTTCGTCGCTACTAAGATCGTATAAGCCGGCTCCGGCATGGGTATCTATATAGCAGTAAGCTTTATCTTTTTGTTTAAAGTATTCCAGCACACTCAATAGGCAAAAATGTTTTAGGATGTCGGCATGATTACCAGAATGAAAAGCGTGGCGATAACTTAACATGAGTTCGTGATGAGATAGTGGATTGGGAGTATGGAAGCTTTATTGTACCCAATTTAGTCTGATTATCGTAGTCCTAACCGCAATAATCGAGATAATAATTGCGCTTGTTGGGTTGCAGGGGCGACTGTGATTCTGACACAGTTATGATCAAAGGTAAAAAATGAGCAAGGATAAGGCAATGCACTTGTCCAATTCCCTTAATCATACGACATTGATGGCTATATGTTGTGCTGACTTGATAAGCAGCGGTGTGGGAGTGAATGAAAAGTAAAATTAACCGCTGGATAGGATTGCTGCGGCACTAAATTGTTGCTGCAGGTAGTCTAGAACGGGGCAGCGATTGAATTCTGTTGTGTAATCTGATGTCCATTAGCCTGCTCAACTCAGAGCCAATATAAGGCAAATTTTTGTGTTGAAAGCTTAGAAGATAAAAAATTGGCTAAACTTACGGTAAAGAAATGGGGTTTAAAAGTGACTTATTCAGTTATTCTTTATCAAATTGGACTTGCAATTTATTCTAATAAATACCATAGCGTTTGTGCACCATAAAATATTTAACTATAGAAACAAGTAAATAAATGGTGTTAACTAAAATTTGGCTGGTTATGTGTTTTTCAATAAAAAAATTAATATATGAATGGTTGGCTAAATTATTTAGGGATAAAAGAATGAATCATAATATTGATTATCTAACCAATACTAGGCTAATTAATGATGAAAAATTGAAACCAGATAGGATAAGGATTTATCGGTGAACAGACTCCTCATTTTATCCAACTCACTGAAAATTTTGTTCTGATTTGAATTGATCAATATTAATTGAATAAAAATACCGATTATCACCATGAACACCACTCGGTCATTAATATTCAGTTTAAATGGTGGAGATTATTTAGATGACGTGGATATGATGCTATTATTAAATTTGGAAGCATTTGTCAAATATTGAATCAATCATGGTTGTGCGGATGTTGTTATTTAAACAATAAAAGAAAAATATTTTAGCGACATGTATTCATGATGAATGAACGTTTTAGTAAAAGGTTATTCTGCATAAGATTTAGACAGAATACTTTGCGAGCAGTGAAACATCAACATATAGAGGGATGGAAAATAGTTGATTATATGTTATAGAGGTAATAAAAATTATTCAACTTGGTCAATGCACCCATGGCTGACCGTCAGGCATTTTGGTCTTTCTTAAAGAAAGTCAAATTTGATACTTTTGCTGCTGATTTGGTCTTTAAACAGACAGTCTTGCCCCTGAATCTATTTGGAACAGCTACAATTCTGGTAGAAGAGGCTGTGCAGGTAACAGATTTTTTTAGTAATTAATGAATATTAGGCCGAAAAGCATCTAGAAGATGAGGGTGCTAAAGATCAGATGGTGCGGGTGGATGCTAGAAATCTAGCGGTCAAAATGTACAATGGATACCTGTTTATTCGGCAGTATTTATCGATGAATATAAAGGCATTTTTATCGGAGTTGAGAGAGATTATTGTGCGTGATCAGCTGTCAGTCCACATTGAAATTGAATTTCTAAATCAAATAATTTCTGATTTTCTGAATCAGTCAAACGATTGTTATCTATTTGGTCAGTTTACGATTGCTGATGCTTTTTATGCACCATTGTGTATACGCCTTAAAAATTATGCTACATCACTATCTGCTTGGTTGTCGCGATAGATTAATGATCTGATAAAATGCCGCCATAGCGGAATGGGTAGCCATAGCGCTTGAGGAAAAAGATTTTGTGGTGATGGATAAGCCTTATCGACTTAGATGCCAACCAAAACGCGCTGAAGTAAGCGCGTTTTGTTGTTTGGTATAAAAGTTTATCTATTAATGGCTTGTTTGATTTCAAAGGCTAGATTTGGATTCCACATCGCTCCGGTCGCGCTCATGACGGCATCGGCACCAGCAGCACGGTATTCCTGATAATGGCTAGCTGAACTAACGCCACCCACACCCACTATACTGAAATGATGATGTAACTTCTGTCTCAATCTGCTGAGTCTACGTACCATGTCTAGTCCTGCCCATCGAATGGCGTCACCACATACCCCGCCACTTGGCCGATTCTGACCTAATGCCGGCTGACCTTGTTCATCAACCGGATAGGCAGATAGGGTGTTGATGGTGCTGTAACCAGCTACGACGCCATCTAAATTTTGCAGTAATGGCAAAATATCGCTATCGTTAGCAAAATAGGCCAGTTTTAATAATAATGGCTTATCGGGAACGGCATTTTTGATTTCTTTAGCTACGCGTTCTACTTTAGCAAAATCAAAACACAATAGTTTATTAGCACCTTCATTGGGGCAGCTTAGGTTTGCTTCAAGAATAGGAGCACCGGTTTCATTGACTAAGCGTGCTGCCAAGGCATAATCTTGTTCAATAGAGCTACTGTTACCTGGCGTTCCTTGAAAACTGCCGATCACATATTGCCCTTTCGCAGCAGCATTGACCGCTTCAGTCATATCAGGTTGCCAAATATCAGGATTAAATGATGGCACGCCGAAAGAATTAGTAATGGAAATTGGTGTAGTGTAATTTTTATCAGCTAAGACGGTGTCCAGATTGGCGGATAATTTGCCTTTAGGATGAATTGATAAGACGTTGGGTAAGGGGTGGCTTTTGTAAGCTTTGGTACGTACGGTCTTATAGACACATAAATCGAAGCCATAGGCTAATGCTGCTTTAACAAATTTGGCATTTAATAATGGACCGGCAGGGATGCCAAAGGGTAGATTTACTTCCAGATCTAAAAACTGGCTGGTATGGTTGGTTTTAACTGGCGATTCAGGGCTATGATCAAAAGCACCGAATGGGCCTTGCTCGTAGTTATCTTCGTAACTCAATAGCGGATCATAAAATGGGGCGGTAGTATTTTGCATGAAAAAAGTCCTGGTTATTTATGGCCATTTGCCAGAAAGTAATTATACGAGCTTCACTTCTAGGTAATGAACTTATTGCAAAATATTTTTTATGGCTGAGTTGAAAGATATAAATAGGTAAATGAATTATTTACTATCATCTACATAAGCTTTTGTATATCAATATTTAATTTTTGATGTTATCGAAACTGCTTAAGTATGGAAATGGATAAGAATTGTTGCTAAATATCGGATTTAAAATACATGAGTGGCGGTATTGAATAAATTAAATAAATGGGATAATGACAAGTTCGTGTGTATTTCGAAATATTAACATGAGCAGATAAAGGTGTATATAAAAGGCTGCGCGGATTTTAGACAGCCTTTTAGGTTTTGTATCTCAAAATAATTAGGCAAAATTAATTGAGTTGAGAAGTACAATTCGGACAGCGTTTGGCTTGAATGGGTATTTTAGTACAGCAATCTGGACATTGTTTGCTAGTTGCTTTTTGTGCAGGCGCTTTATGAAGCCTGTTAATGACTTTAACTAGCATAAATATGGCAAATCCGATAATGACTAGGCTAATTAGTGTATTAATAAATAGCCCGATATTTAAAGTTACGGCACCAGCTGCTTGTGCTGCTCCAAGTGTTTCATAAGGGCCAGGAGCTTTAGTGCCATGACGTAACGTGATAAACAAATTTGAAAAATCAACTCCGCCTATCAGCAGACCGATTGGAGGCATGATTATGTTGTCTACCAAAGATTTCACCATATTACTGAAAGCAGTACCAACTACCATACCAATAGCCAGATCAATGACGTTACCACGCAACAAAAAAGCTTTAAACTCATCAAAAAATTTCATGATTTCTCCAAGTCTTCAATACAATTAATTACTTAGATTTATTATATTAGCGCGATTAGTTTATTTGACGGAATCAATTGCTTATTTTTGCAATGTAAAAAAGTTGCCTGAAATAATCAGGCAACTTTATCTGTTTGAAATCAGCAATTATCGATGCGTGCTAGTCAAATCTTCTGGCACACCTAGGGCATTAATACTGTAACCACCATCTACATATGTTATTTCACCTGTAATGCCAGAAGCCAGATCAGACAGTAAAAATGCAGCGGTATGACCAACTTCTTCAATTGATATATTGCGACGAATAGGGTTTTGTGCTGAAACATGTGCCAGCAACCGACTGAAATTGGCAATGCCTGAAGCTGCCAGTGTTTTGATTGGACCGGCTGAAATACCATTACAGCGAATGCCTTCTTGTCCTAAACAAGCTGCGGTGAACCGGATGCCGGCTTCCAACGAGGCTTTAGCCATTCCCATGACATTGTAATTGGGAATGGCTCGTACCGCACCCAGATAGGTGAGCGCAACGATAGAACTATTGTGTCCTGTCATCATTGGGCGCGCAGCTTTAGCCAAAGCAGGCAAACTATATGCTGAAACTTCATGAGCAGTCATGAATGCTTCACGTGAAATGCTATCAAGAAAATCACCTGTTAATGCTTCTTTAGGGGCAAAGGCGATAGCATGTACTAGTCCGTCTAGCTGTGTCCAATGATTACCCAAATCGGTAAATAGCTGGCTGATCTCTTCATCGCTATTTACATCACAACGGAAAACCAGCTCAGAGTTGAAATCTGCTGCCATTTTACGTACGCGGTCGGCAAGCTTATCTACCACGTAGGTAAAGGCCAGCTCTGCTCCCTGTTCATGACATGCTTTAGCGATGCCATAAGCAATAGAACGATCGGAGATCATACCGGTAATAAGGATTTTTTTGCCTTGTAAAAAGCCCATAGTTATATCCTTGA
This sequence comes from Snodgrassella sp., assembly GCA_024103515.1. Lineage (GTDB taxonomy): Bacteria > Pseudomonadota > Gammaproteobacteria > Burkholderiales > Neisseriaceae > Snodgrassella. Next base: position 89,617 of record JAGGIK010000001.1, read on the forward strand.
AGTGGTTTGCTTTTATCATAAAGGCAGCATTATAACCGGAATTGACTAATAACGCGATATGCTTGGCTGTAGTAGAACTCTTAAAACGGGATAAAAATGTACATATTTATCAGTCTGTTGTTAGCTGTATGCGTGGTTTTAATTGCTCAGGCCAGATAAGTAGCTCTCAGCGTCCAAAGCAGCTTGACAACCCGAGGCAGCACTGGTAATGGCCTGACGGTAAATATGATCTTTTACATCGCCAGCTGCAAAAACGCCAGGAATATTAGTAGCGCCAACATTGCCGTCATTACCGCCTTTGGTGATCAGATAGCCTGTTGAGTCCATATCTAGCTGGTCTTTGAATATAGCAGTATTGGGCTGATGTCCGATCGCAATGAAGACGCCATTAACGGCGATGGCTTCGCTAAGTTGATTATTGTTGCTGATACGAACAGCATTGACGCCATGTTCATCACCAAGAATCTCATCAACTGTAGCATTCAGTTTGAGGATAATTTTGCCTTGATTGACGCGTTCCATCAATTTATCAATCATAATTTTTTCCGCACGGAAAGTATCCCTACGGTGAATGAGTGTGACTGTTTTGGCAATATTGGCCAAATACAGCGCTTCTTCTATCGCGGTATTGCCACCACCTACAACCGCTACATTCTGATCTTTGTAAAAAAAACCATCACAGGTTGCGCAGGCCGATACCCCTCTGCCAGCAAATGCTTCTTCGCTGGGCAAGCCTAGATATTTGGCCGAGGCTCCTGTGGCAATAATAAGTGCATCACAGCTGTACGAACCCATGTCACCAGTCAATGTAAAGGGACGATGTTGTAAATCCACCTGATTGATTTGATCAAATATCATCTCGGTACCAAAACGTTCGGCATGTGCCTGAAAACGTTGCATCAGTTCAGGACCTTGCACGCCTTCGAAATCTGCCGGCCAGTTATCGACCTCGGTTGTAGTCATCAGCTGTCCACCCTGAGCTAATCCGGTAATCAGAGTTGGCTTCAAACCAGCACGTGCCGCATATACCGCTGCTGTATAGCCAGCCGGCCCAGAACCCAGAATAATTAAACGGCTGTGTGTGTGTTTGCTCATTATCTTTCCTTATTTCTATAGCCTATATTTCCAGTAAATGCTGCATACTGTACCATAATATAGACCAGACTATTGGCTCAGTTCCAAATGATGAAGCTATAAAATAATAAATTGCGAGAAAGTAAAGTAATGCATCAATGCTGCTGATCAGTGCTACCATGTAATCGGTATTGCGTGCTGCAATATGGGCATTGAATGGTGCTGTTGGACTGAATAGGTAAATAAACGCGCGGGTGTCCATTCCATGTCTTGTGCTGAGGACCGGTACAGATTAGAGGCAGATCCTGATTAGTGATGGTGATCACAGGCTGATTGGTTTGTTTCATAAATTTTTCCTGTAAACAATGACATTATGCAGCAGGTTCAATTTGCCATTGCAGACAAAATGAACCTGTTTGATTTGTTTAATCAATATAGGTTAGCCAAGATTCGTATTTGGCATTTTTCCCGTGAACAATGTTGAAATAACGCTGCTGAATTTCGGTCGTAATCGGTCCTCTCGAACCGATACCAATGGTGCGGCCGTCAACTTCACGAATTGGTGTGACTTCTGCAGCCGTTCCAGTGAAGAAGACTTCATCCGCGGTGTAAAGTTCATCCCGAGTAATGTGTTTTTCGACTACTGGCACATTCATATCTGCTGCTATGGTAATGATGCTGCGACGGGTGATACCATCTAGCGCAGCATCCAGTGACGGAGTATAAATTTTACCATCAACGATTATGAAAACATTTTCTCCAGAACCTTCTGCCACAAATCCTTGTGAATCAAGTAAGATGGCTTCGTCGTAACCATTGCGAATGGCCTCGCTATTAGCCATGATGGAATTCATATAATTGCCATTGGCTTTGGCCTTAATCATGGTGATATTCGGGTGATGTCGAGTAAAGGAACTGACCTGAACCCGAATACCGTGTTGGATACCTTCTTCTCCCAGATATGCACCCCATGGCCAAGCGGCTACAATAACATTAACATCTTTTAGATCTGGGGCTACGCCTAGTTTATTGGAACCATAAAAAGCCATAGGACGGAGGTAACATGATGCTAATTTATTGGCTTTGATTACTTCAATATGCGCCTGATTGATTTGCTCTGGCGTGAAAGGCAAACGGACCCCAGTGATTTTGGCAGAATTAAACAAACGTCGAGTATGGTCTTGCAAACGAAAGATTGCAGGCCCTTTGCTGGTTGGGTAAGCACGCAATCCTTCAAATACACCTAATCCATAATGCAGGGTGTGCGTTAAAACATGAGTTTGCGCTTCATGCCATTGAACCATTTTGCCGTTATACCAGATAAAACCGTCTTGATCGGCCATAGACATATACTAAATTCTCCAGATAATAAGATAAGCTGCACCAGAATAAATGCTATTTTGCAATGGGTAAAGCAAAGTAAGAATTATGACTTATGCAGTTACGGAATGTATAGATAATGGCGGTTTTAGGTCTTATTTTTAGCCGTGAATCGCGATTTCTATAGGCAATGTTAATTTATTATACACTTTATAATATATAAACTGGCAATGCAGGTGGTGTCTGTTTTTGCTATATCAGGTGTAAATCGTTTAAACTGTCTATAATCTGTATATTGTTTCGATTTCTTTACACATAATGGCATTTAATTAAATAATGCCTTTCAGGACAGGAAGTCATGAAGATAGTTTATACTTTGATCAAATTGGCCGTGTTAATAGCATTATTATTATTAGCAGTCAGTAATACTCAAACGATTACGTTCAGTTATTTGCCGGGACAATCAGTTGATTTGTCTTTAATTGTTGTATTGTTGATATTTTTTATTGTGGGCACCATATTTGGTGTCTTTGCTACGTTTGGTCGTCTGTTGCGGTTGCGCAGTCAGGTAAATACGTTGCAGGATCAAGTGAAAAAACAGCAGGAAAATAATACTCAGTTACAGCAGCAAATGAATTTTCTTCAATCTGCCAGTCAGCCGGCATTATCAGATACAATGCATCCGACGCAAAGAAGTAGAGAAAGTTAGCAGCTCGTATGGATAGTAATGAATTTTGGATGTGGCTGGCGCCAGTAATTATGTTGCCGGTCTTTTTTGCTATGGGTTGGTTTGCTGCACGTATTGATATGCGAACAGTATTGAAACAAGCCAAAGCCATTCCAGAGGGTTTTTACAAAAGTCTTGATGCATTAGTCGAACACAAAAGTGGCGTGGCTGTGCGCGAGCTGGCAGAAGTAGTTGATCAGCAAAGTGATGCTCGACAAAGTACCTACGAACTGCATTTGACGCTGGGTAAACTCTATCGTCAACGTGGTGAAAATGATAAAGCCATTGCTTTACATCAGCGCTTATTAGAGTCACCAGATACAATTGAAGAACGACGTGATAATGTAACCTTTGAATTGGGACAGGATTTTCAGGCTGCTGGTCTGGTTGATCGAGCAGAACAAATATTTGTTGGTTTACAGCAGGGCAGCAAAGCTAGAGCTGCGCGGGAGATTCTGTTGAATATCTATCAGCAGGATCGAGACTGGCAAAAAGCCATTACACTGGCCGAAGAATTAAGTTCAGGAGAACAGTCTTACCAGTTTGAAATCGCTCAGTTTTTTTGTGAATTGGCGCAATTGGCTTTATATCAGTCTGAATACAATAAGGCACGTGAGCACGTTTTTCAGGCTCTTGCTGTGAATCGCAAATGTTGCCGAGCTAATATGATTCTTGGCGACGTTGAACTGAAACAAGAAAACTTCCAGGCCGCTATTGATGCCTATAGCGCTATAGAAAAACAAAACTATGAGTATTTGAGTTTAATAGCTGACCGTCTTTATGATGCATATGATGGTCTAAATAAAGCAACTGATGGTCTAGCGGTATTAATTGGTTATGCACAGACGTTCCCTCAGCTGGATCTAATCAGTGTAATTTATGAAAAATCGTTTCCTATTTATGGTGAAGTTAAAGCAACGGAAACCGCTATTGATTTGGTTCGGCGTAAACCCACATTAACTGGAACTTATCGTTTACTTGGGGTATTGCAAAACAGTATTGATGCCAAATGGCGCGTTGATGTGGATATGATGCGTTCGGTTGTTGGTTTGCAGATGCAAAAGACCGTTATGTATCGGTGTCGGCATTGTCATTTTAAATCTCAGGTTTTCTTCTGGCATTGCCCTGCTTGTAATAAATGGGAAACATTTACGCCGAACAGAATTGATGTATAAACCTGTTTGATATCACTATCAGGCTGATAATCTGTGCGTTGCCACAGTCTTGTCATATTCACACTACTAAATAAATCTTAGACTGGCGTAATTTCGTCTATAACAGTTTGCACCAAATTTACTGTCTGAAAAAAATGAATCCATTGATTTTTAATACAATTAATTATGGCAATAAAACATCTCCGGTGATTGTTGCATTAGATTTCGCTGATGAAAAGCAGACCTTGCTGTTTGCGCGGCAATTGTCTCCGGATTTATGCCAGTTAAAAATTGGCAAGGAATTATTTACAGCATCAGGTCGTCATCTGGTGGAACAGCTTGTCCATCAGGGCTATAAAATTTTTTTGGATCTGAAATATCATGATATTCCCAATACAGTGGCTGCTGCTTGTAAAGTTGCTGCGGAAATGGGTGTATGGATGATCGATATGCATGCAAGCGGTGGCCAACGGATGATGGAGGCAGCCGTAGAGGCTGTGAGTAAATATAAGCAACGTCCGTTTCTCATCGCAGTTACAGTGTTAACCAGTATGACTCAAACGGATTTGGCTCAGACTGGCATAGACCGCCCAGTTACAGAACAGGTTTTGCATCTTGCTAGCCTAAGTCAGCAGTCAGGTCTTGATGGAGTCGTCTGCTCTGCGCAAGAGGCTGCTATATTACGTGCCCAGTTAGGTCAAGAATTTTTGTTGGTTACGCCAGGGATTCGTCTAGCTACATCATTTAATGATGATCAGCGTCGCATTATGAAACCAAAAGATGCCTTAGCCGCAGGCAGCAGCTATTTGGTAATGGGCCGCCCAATTACCCAAAGTGAAAACCCTGTTTTATTACTTGAACAAATAAATCATGGCAAAATTTAATTAATGAAATATATTTCGCATTAAATAAAAGCTTGAAACTCAATGTTTCAAGCTTTTATTTTGCCTTATCGATTTAACCAGTGAGCTGTAAACTGATCAGTTTTTTTAGGGGAGGAAGGTTATTGCTCACACGTAACACCAAAGAGCGAACTAAGCGTGCTGGCGGAGTATCGTTGGTATATAAAGAAATCATTGCATTGGTGCCATGATAAAGTGCAAGCGTGTGAGGCATATGATGGCGTTGATAACTGGCTAATAAGGATTTATTGCCAATATCTTTGCCTTGGTCAACGGCATCATTGATTAATTTGGCCAATATTCCAACGCTATTCAAGCCTAAATTGAAGCCATGTGCTGTAACTGGATGCATACCTACCGCTGCATCGCCGATTAGTGCACTACGCTGTGCATAAAAAGCACTGGCATGTGTACCTACAAGAGGATAATGATGAATAGTACTGGCCAATGTCATGTCACCTAATTTACCGCGCAGCTGTTGTTTGATGTCTTCTTCCAACTTTGCCGGTGTCATGGATAGAATCTCTTTAACGTATTCATTGTTAATGGTAATGACACAATTAGTCAGATGTTCTTCTAAAGGTAATAAAGCCAGCGTACGTCCGTAATGGAAGCATTCAAATGCCGTGTGCTGATTGGTAAGGGTGTGACGCATCCTAAACACAATAACTGTACGACCGAAATCACGTATTTTTGCTGCTATGCCAAGCTTCCGTCGGATACTGGAAAAACGGCTGTCTGCTGCAATCAGCAGTTTACTTTTTAAAATTTGGCCATTGTCCATTATGGCTTCAATTGCCTCAGGCTGTCGATTATCAATCTCGGTAATACTGTGACCGTCAATAATTCGCACATTGCTATAGGGCAAAACAGCTTCATAAGCAGCACGACGAATATTATGATTACTGATTAAAAAACCTAAAGAATTGGCTGGTTTGCCACGCGCTTTAGTGGGCTGCTCAAAGTGTAACTGATAATTAGAATAACCGTTGATCACTTTAGCATCGCGTAAAGGATAGATTTCTTCCGATGGTATTCTGGACCAAAGTTGCAGATTCTGCATCAATTCTTTGGAATAATGAGTCAGAGCTATTTCCCGTCCATCAAAAGGAGGGTCAGCTAAACTAGTGCGATTATTTTGTTCTACTACCGTAATAGCTAAACCAGATGGTGCCAATGCGCGTGCCATACTTAATCCGGCTGGGCCAGCACCGACAATAACAACATCAGTTTGTTCGATTAAAGCGGCCGGTTCTTTATTTGTAGTCATAAAACTTATTCCAAATTATGGTTATGTGTTTCATTCCAGTACAGTATAACGAAATAAATCTACTAATACTACGGTTGCATTTAAGTTGTTTGTGCAACATTTAACAAACATCAGTACGCAGTATCAGCTCAAGCTCTGATAGAATATTCCTATCATTATTTGATTTCAAGTTTATCTGTATGACTAAGATTTTTTTTCAAGATCAATTGAAGTTATTAGGCAAACAGGCTAAAGTTCAACGGCGGCAACAGCAAGAAGAAGCCGCTCGAACACAAAAACAAAGTGTGGCAAAAGATATAGATTTTGCCAAAGAAATGGGCGATTTTGTTACCCCATTAAAACCGCGTAACCAATATCAACATCCACGTAACTGCACGCCAATCAAGCTCAGACCTAAGCAGACAGAGCTAATGGATCATAGCAGCTATTTTTATATTGGGGATAGTCAACAAGATACACCACCGGCGTTTTTTAGTAAAAATGGCCGAGGTAAGCAGGATATTGAGCGTTTACAAGCTAAACACTGGCCGATAGTGGCTTATGTTGATTTACATGGTTATCGTCAGGATGAAGCACAAAAGGTGCTAAATGAATTTATTGAATATGTTCAGAGGCATGGAGTAGTCGGAGAAATTGTACATGGTAGTGGGCTGGGATCAAAGAATTATCAGCCTGTACTGAAAAATTTGGTTCGGCGCTGGCTGATGGCGCACCCGCAAGTTCTAGCTTATGCACAACCCAATGAACGCAATGATGGGGCAGTTTACGCTTTAGTCAAAAAAAAGCAGCGGCATTGGAGTGATTATGAGTGAGGTAATCGTGTACTTGTAAAACCAAGTATCTAAAACCATATATTATTATTTAAAGTAGACTAAAAAATTTTACCATCTACACCGTAAACTATAATCCTGATCAATGTTTAATCACCTGAGACTTATTCTAAATATACAGAAAATAATGACAATTCAGGCATTAACCGGTATACTTTATATCTCGTTTTTTAAATCTATTCATTGGCAAAATTGGAAATGCCTAAGTGCACTCATTATTCTGAACGGGGATATTGATAATATTCTCTAGTTGTAAATTGTTAGTTGTTTGTTGCATTTAATTTCTAATCTAGAATTATAGGCATATTTTTAATTTCTACCTCTTCCAGTAGCTGCTCAATAACAATAACCTTTGTACCGCCTGTTAGTTAAACTGCTGTGAATTAAATAGCGTCTTTAAAGTTTGGTATAAAACAGCTTGATCTACACTTACTGTAAAAAAACGTTGTTAATATATTACTGTTTTGCATGCCATAAAAAGAGCCAAAAGAAGCGCCAATAATTCCTAATTATTCTCAGTAGGTAGTATTGGACAAAATATAAATTATTGGTTTACATATCTCTTTCTTAGTTGCAATAATCATTAAAATATCTCCCAATCCAGTAATTTTGAGCCATAACCAATATTTAGCTCTTTTAACAGTGTAAACTTATAAAATCAAAATTAAAATTTTGACCGCACTAACCATTGACAATGCATAGAATCAAATATATTGAAATTGAATGATCAATAGCAGTATTCTGCCGGATAGAAACCATGAATGATCAACTAATCCGAAGAAAGCGTCCGCTTTCATTACAGGAAATTACACTTGCACAAAGTATTATCGTTAATGCTGCTGATTGGTCAAAAGTATTGATAGCTGATGGAGCATGGTGGTTGGTATACCCACATACGGCCATAACCTGTAATAATACAATAGTGTTTCCACGAAATTATTACCAGCAAGACTTTAGTCAGTGTAACCTAGATATGCAGGCATGGTTTGTTCATGAACTGGTGCATGTCTGGCAGCACCAGCATGGTTTCCCTATTTTATTCGCTGGTGTATGTTTGGCTATTAAAGGAGGTTATTATCGGGCGAGAGCCTATCAATATCCGGATCTGTCAAGCATTAAAAGTTTTGATTATTTGAATATGGAACAGCAGGCAAGAGTCATACAACATTATTTTCTAGCAAAAAACGGCGATCGACGTTATGTAAAATGGCTGCCACAGTATCGTCGTTTATTAAAGCCTTTATTACAGAATCCCCACAACCGTCATTTATTACCCCGCCATTATTAAAACCCTTTAGCCTAACTATTTTTGCTTGCAGAAAATACAGTCCGATTTGCAGCTGGCAAACTGTTATAATCAAGCATTAATATTATGGTAAAAAATAAACCATGTCTGAATCTGATAATATTTTAGCCAGCTTAAGTACGGTGCGTGATTTTTTACGCTATGCTGTCAGCCAGTTTAATCAGGCCGAACTGTTTTTTGGTCACGGTAATGATAATGCCTATGATGAAGCAGCTTATCTTATTTTGCATACACTGCATCTTCCTTTGGATATGCTGGAACCATTTCTAGAGGCACGCTTACTAAATCATGAAAAAACAGCATTATTGCAACTTATTCGCAGGCGGGTTGATGAACGTATTCCCGTGGCCTATCTGACCCATCAGGCCTGGCAGGGTGACTATGAATTTTATGTAGATGAACGAGTGATTGTGCCACGTTCATTTATTTATGAGCTTCTGGGTGAACCATTAAAACCTTGGATTGAATATGATGAACTGATCCATAGTGCTTTGGATTTATGTACAGGTAGCGGAGCTTTGGCCATACAATTGGCTCATACCTATCCCGAAGCAACCATTGATGCTGTCGATATTAGTCTGGATGCTTTAGAAGTGGCTAGTGTCAATATAAATGCATATGGTCTTGAGGAACAAATAAACTTAATTCACACAGACTTATTTACCGGTATTGATAACACTTATGATTTAATCGTTTCAAATCCACCTTATGTTGATGCACAGTCGGTGCGTGCACTGCCGGAAGAATATTTACATGAACCGGAATTGGCTTTAGGGAGTGGCGTAGATGGTTTAGATGCCACAAGACAGATTATTCAACAGGCGGCTAAATATCTTAATCCCCACGGAGTATTGCTGGTGGAAATAGGGCATAATCGCGAAGTGCTCGAACAAGTCTTCCCAGAACTACCATTCACATGGCTGAACACGAGTGGTGGTGACGGTTTTGTTTTTCTATTGACACGTGAAGATTTATTGTAAGCAGCGTTATTAAATCAATTATTTCCGGTTGGTAATTGTTGTTTAATACTTACCAAGTATTGTATGGATGCTTGACCAGATTGTTGTTGTAATAGCGGGGATCATAAGAAACTTCTTTGTCAACCCATTCTGGCAAGCTGAAAGGCTGATCCGAGGTTTGCAATTCCAGTTCGGCAATGATCAAACCCAGATTAGCGCCGAGAAACTCATCAATTTCCCACACCACATTGTCTATCGGTATCCGATAGCGATATTTGCTGATGACGGGTTGCTCAGCCAGATGTTGGAGCATAAATTCGGCATCAGCCAATGGTATTGGGTATTCAAATTCATTTCTGCTAAATCTATCCGTAATGCTTTTGATGGTCAAAGTTGCCTGTGTATTATGTATGCGTACACGGACCGTTCTTTCCTTTACAGTGGACAAATAACCCTGACAGAAAAGTTCACCTGACGCCAGCTCTCTCCATGCCTCGCCTTTAACCAGAAATTTTCGTTCAATTTCCTGTGCCATTTAATTTCCTGAGTTCATTAACATTTATCTACGAATTTTAAAAATAAAAAGTTTAATCATCATTCTAACCATTTAATGGGATAGATAAGTTGAGGTGATTTTCAAGCAAAACCGATGGCTTCAATCAAATATTACTCTTACAGCCCTCAGATAAACATCTTTTTCCTGGGCTGACCAGCATAGAATAATGCCTATTCAATGATACACAAAGCTTATAATCATAGCTATTTGCTCACCAGAGGCTAATAATTGAATCGATACGGATTAAATTTCTGATAGAAAATAATCAAAAAAATAAGGCGGACAGCTCAATGAACCGCCGCCTGCAATAATATAATTTTCTGATTAAGCAAAGGTTAAAATGCCGTTTTGGGCTGTCAGCATGATGGCACTGCCCGGAGCATAATCACCAGCCAGTAATTCTTTGGCCAGTGGATTTTCAATTTCCGTTTGAATAGCACGTTTTAGCGGACGTGCACCATAAACCGGATCAAAACCTACCTCTGCTAGAGCATCCAGAGCTACATCATCAACCTGTAAATGCAGATCCATACTTTCCAGACGCTTGCGTAAACCAGCTAGTTGAATTTGAGCAATGGCACGGATATTCGATTTATTCAGACTGTGGAAAACCACCACTTCATCAATACGGTTAATCAGCTCTGGACGGAAGTACTGCTTAACGTCTTCCATCACCACTGCCTTAATAGCTGCATAGTCATCTGAATCCATTTTTTGGATTTCCTGGCTGCCGATATTGGAGGTCATTACAATCACCGTATTTTTAAAATCGACAGTTCGTCCCTGACCATCGGTTAAGCGGCCATCATCCAATACCTGTAATAAAATATTGAACACATCAGGGTGAGCTTTTTCCACTTCATCCAGTAGTATCACACTGTAGGGATTGCGACGAACCTGCTCTGTTAGATAACCGCCTTCTTCATAGCCAACATATCCTGGCGGCGCTCCAATCAGCCGAGCAATAGAATGTTTTTCCATGTATTCGGACATATCAATACGAATCAAATGATTTTCGCTGTCAAACAAAAAGCTGGCTAAAGTCTTGCACAATTCTGTTTTACCGACACCCGTAGGGCCTAAGAACAGGAAGCTACCATAAGGTTTATTTGGATCAGACAAGCCAGAGCGAGAACGGCGGATTGCATCTGCTACGGCTCGTACAGCTTCATCCTGCCCAACTACGCGCTCATGTAAGACATTTTCTATCTTCAGCAGCTTTTCGCGTTCCCCAGCCATCATTTTGGAAACTGGGATACCAGTCATTCGTGATACAATTTCAGCTATTTCCTCAGAACCAACCTTAGTGCGCAACAGTTTATTGGGCTGATCATCCTGCTGACCACTATCGGCTGCCTGTAATTGTGCCTCCAGTTTAGGTAACTGTTCATATTGCAGCTTGGCTACTTCCTCCCATTTACCAGCGCGTTTGAGCGCATCCATTTTAACCTTAAGATGATCAATTTGTTCTTTAATAGTGACACTGCCTTGAGCTTTGGCGCGTTCAGCTTTCCACACTTCATCAAGATTAGCAAACTCTCGTTTCACATTGTCTAGCTCTTCATCCAGCAAAGCTAAACGCTTCATACTTGCTTCATCGGTTTCCTTTGCCAAAGAGGCGCGCTCAATTTCCAGCTGAATTTCACGGCGTTTCAGCTTATCCATGCTCTCCGGCATAGACTGACTTTCAACTTTAATCAAAGATGCGGCCTCATCGATCAAATCGATGGCTTTATCCGGTAAAAAACGGTCAGTAATGTAGCGATTAGACAGTTCAGCTGCTGCAACAATAGCCGGATCAGTAATTTCAACACCATGATAAATTTCATAGCGCTCCTGTAAGCCACGCAAAATGGCAATGGTATCTTCTACCGTAGGTTCTTTAACCAAAACTTTCTGAAATCGCCGTTCAAGCGCAGGATCTTTTTCAATATACTGACGGTATTCATCCAGAGTAGTGGCGCCGATACAATGCAATTCACCGCGTGCCAATGCTGGCTTCAGCATATTACCAGCATCCATCGCCCCATCTGCTTTACCAGCGCCAACCAGCGTGTGAATTTCATCAATAAAGAGAATAGTATTCCCTTCATCCTTAGCAAGATCATTTAATACAGCTTTCAATCGTTCTTCAAATTCACCGCGGAATTTAGCACCGGCAATCAGACTAGCCAGATCAAGCATCAGCAGACGCTTGTTGCGTAAAGAATCAGGCACTTCACTGTTGATAATACGTTGAGCTAAACCTTCCACAATCGCAGTTTTGCCCACACCGGGTTCACCGATGAGCACAGGATTATTTTTAGTACGTCGCTCCAGAACCAGAATAGTGCGACGAATTTCATCATCGCGACCGATCACTGGGTCCAGTTTGCCGGCACGCGCCCGCTCAGTTAAATCAGTAGTATATTTTTTTAACGCTTCACGCTGATCTTCAGCATTAGGATTATCCACACTCGCTCCTCCTCGTACGGAATCAATAGCAGTATTCAACCCAGCTTCAGTGGCTCCTGCCTGTTTCAGAATCCGTCCGCATTGACCATTTTCCTGTACTGCCGCTAACAAAAATAATTCACTGGCAATATAAGCATCATTGCGTTTCGTCGCAGCCTTATCCATTAAATTTAAAATATGCTGCAACTCAGTACTCGGCAAAATCTCGCCACCCTGACCAGATACTTTTGGAAGGTTGGATATAGATGATTCAATTTGCTGATTAACCTGAGCTATATTCACATGAGCTTGTGCAAGCAAGGCACCACTGCCACTATTGGGGTCATCGATTAGCGCTTTTAAGACAAATATGGCTTCTAAATAACCGGCATCCTGTGCCAGCGCCATACTTTGCGCATCTTGTAAAGCTTCTTGAAATTTAGCCGTAAGTTTGTCGAATCTCATTAACTTTCCTCCAGAAGATCTTAATTAATTAGATATATGGGTATGGCAAAATCAATGTCAAGAGAGCAACAAAAAACTTTCTTATTCTTAATATTATCATTTCAATGATTTTTATAATTTGATTGCTTTTGCATCTGGAAAAAATCTTTACAAACGATCCAGATTTGCAGTAACTAATGCACAAGCAGAGCTTAGTTAAAACAATAGTTGGTAAAAAAAATACCGTGTAAAGTTAAAAAATCACGTGATTTAAATTATAAAATCTTGTATTAGAAGATTTGAAAGGTAAAAAGAATAAAAAAGAGTAATAATCGAATCACAGCAATCACAGAAAAGCATCGGTTAAATCAATATTCTGCAACACCACCCTTGCCATATCCTTCTGGTTTAAAGCAGAACACTTATAATCATAAAGATAGAATAAGAATTGAAAAGCCAACTATTTATTATAGTGATAAAAAGAAATAACAAGAAACACAATTCTTGGATTAAAAAGCGAGCAACACCGCCATTCTAAGCAATAATTACCCAGTTAAAATTTATCCAATAGTGATGAAGATTTGTCCAGATCAACTCATCTTAATTTAATCGAATGTAGATATAATACTCATGCCCTAAATTGACATAAAGTATAAGGTAATACATCATTTATGCAATAATAATGTAAATTTAAATTTGATCAAAAGTCAATATATCCAGTTAAATTTTATCATAAAAATAAAATAAATCATTATAAATCCAATACATAGTTTATATATTTATTTTTAAGTTAAACTTTGATAGTAAAATTACAAGCTGCAAAATTTCACAAAAAATGTGAGTATATCTGTGGATAACTTCAAAAAATATAGGTGAATCAAACCAATCATTATATGCATAAAAAATAAGCAATATATGCTTATGTATTAATGATCAAATTGCTTAACCTGACGTTTAATAGCTATTGATTAATTGCCACATAATAACTAAATCATTATTAAGCGAAGTTGCATGATTTTAGTATATATAAAACTTAATAATCACTTTAATTTGTTTGCATACATTATCGACTTGGATCAGTTACTGTAACGCGTAGCCTCATACTGACAGGCATTGCCACTGGGACTAGAAAAAATATTTAAAGCGCTATAAAAAGCTTGGCTATAAATGGCATCATAAATGGGGGGAGCAAATATATTGGGTGTTAGAGAGTGATCTTAAGATAAAATGTAAACAACCAATACCACCACACAGCCCAGAAAGACCATTAATACTGAGTAAACGAGATCAATGTGGTTCAATGGATTGTAAATGGCTGCAGCCACAATTATCATTACTTTTGCACGTGCAAGCTACCGATGATTGCCATTGTGAGGCATGAGGCATTGATATGGCAATGAGTTTTCCAGTAGCTAGGATTACCTGTTATTTGAATAAGTAGCTGAATATCAAGGCTATCACTTTTGATTGCATTATTATCAAGTGCAATGCTGATGAAATATAACCCAATCGCAGCGAAAAATAATGTACGGCCTAGTATTAACTGTTGCAAAAATATTAATTAGCTAAATAATTGGTGGTTTTACCACACTGCCAACTGATTAAGCCTAAAAAAGCCAACTTGAGTTTGGTTGAATAGTTCACTCAGAATTACACAGTAGCTAAACCAAAACAGCAAAAAATACACTTTAACATGTTATAATATCGAAATAATTTTAACCTAGTACTACTACCGCTAAATAGTGGCCATAGTAAGAGGCATTTTGCAAAAAAAAATGAAAAAAATCGCCAAAATTACCCTTTAAAAACCATTTTTTCGAGATTAGAATCCGCTGAACGCCCCGTATTACAAGGCGTTTAGCGGGGTCTATTATAGCTACCTGGGGTGAGAGAGGGAACTACAACGCTTACGGCGGTCAGTCGGCACATGCGGAAATTATAGCTACCTGGGGTGAGAGAGGGAACTACAACCATACACAAACGCAACCCCCAGTCCAGCAAATTATAGCTACCTGGGGTGAGAGAGGGAACTACAACGTATTTAAAGTCGCAGCCGTGGTTATCGGGATGCTATTAATCCCTACCTTACTGAGTGCTGGGCGTGCATTACTGGGCTTTATCGCGCCATTTACACCACTGATTAAAGTTTTTGGATTATTGGGAGCGGCTATTAACCCAGTTACGCTACTAATCACTGCTTTATCTGCAGCTTTCTTGTTGCTATTCGACGATTACAAAACATGGTCAGAAGGTGGTAAGTCATTGTTCGATTGGGGCGCGCTTTCAGCCGGAATCAAAGAATGCAAACTGTTTGTTGATGCTCTTAGTGATTCATTTGCTAATATGTCTAGGGCATTTTCAGATATGGTCATGAACATGATTGCTAGTGTTACTGGGGAGAATGCAGACGACATATCAGGCTTCATCGGGGAGAGTGTCTATCGCTTAACTCATGGCGGTAAAACGTTTGATGAAGTCGAAGGCGTCACTCAGCTACCAGTTTTTAGCAAAAGTTCATCTTCTAATAGTTCTTCCACTCCCGCGGACGCGGCAGTAAAGGCGGCACAATTTGCTACTAAGCATGCACAGCCGAAAAGCACTAGTGATTGCGCGCGTTTTGTGAATGATGCATTACGAGCACAAGGTATTAAAGTCTTGGGGCATGGCAAGGATGTTGCAGATAATTTACTTAAAACAGGTAAATTTCAGGAGGTTGCTTATAGCGAAAATTATGCGCCGCAAATAGGTGATGTTATGTCTATACCTCCTATACCTGGGCATCCGTACGGGCATGTAGCCATTTGGAATGGTGAATATTGGGTATCAGATTATGTTCAACAAAATAAGAGAGGCAACACAGCAGCTCCTGCGGATGCTTACTTTACAGCAATAAAGTCTGGGAAAATCAAGCCGGTTATAGCACGTATGCAATCAACAAGCGGATCATCTGAAGTAGTGCGCAAGGGCATGATGGCCGCAGCTGCTGTGCCTGTTCAGAATAAAGCAACACCTAAAGCGACAGGGGAAGGAGTTTACAGAAATAAAAATTTCACAAAAGAAAAAGCTGAATCAATCGCCCGTGTTGCTAAAAATATTGGCGTTGATCCAAACGATTTGGCGGCGGTTATTTCTTTTGAGACCGGCGGAACTTTTAATCCTAATATTCGCAATCCCAAATCTTCGGCAACTGGTTTAATTCAATTTATGGCAGGAAGCGGAGGCAAGAAAGGGCTTTACTATGGAATGACCCGTGACCAATTTGGCGGCCTTTCTTTTGATGAGCAAATGAAATACGTAGAACGGTATTTTAAGGAACGTGGATTTGATGGTAAAAGAAAACGTGATGTTGCAGATACTTATACTGCCGTTACAGGCTACGGTTACAGAGAAGGGTCTAAAGCTTATGAGCTAAATAAAGTTTGGGATTCTAACAAAGACGGCTACATTGCTAAAGGTGAAATGGTTCGAAATGCCAAATTTAGAGCACACCAACGTCAATACTATGCCAATATTGCTAATAATGCCCAAAAGGCTTTAGATATGGTTTCCCAAAACCAGCAAATGCAGACAAGCAGCAACAGCATAAAAAACGACAATAGTAAGCAAGTTAATGTTAATATACAAAAGTTTGAAGTTAAGACCTCATCAAGCACGGTTAGCGGTAATGCCGTAGCTGCGATGAAAGAATTAAACAACTACACATTTAATCAACTAGGAACCTCAATGACATGAAAAAAATACTTTTGATTCTATTAGGACTATGTGCCAGTTCTTATGTTTTTGCCGAAAGTCCTCAAGTGCAGTACATAAAAGGGATGTATGAATTAAATGCATCTCTAGCAAAAGGAAGCATAACAGAAGATAACGATCTAAATATTTATAACGATGTTGATCAATCTTTTTTTTTGGATTATCTAGATAGTAATATTAAAAAAATCTATGCAAGAAATGATGAATACCAAGAGGCAACTGGGGATATGGCTTGTATAGACCATAATGTTTTATGGCAGGGGCAAGATTTAAATCCATTTGCTAAACTAACATTTGCCGAACCAAGCGCAGGTAGGGTTAAAGTAACAATAGGTGCTACAAGGGACTTAGAAGAGCGTTCTGTCACTTATCAGGTTAAATGCCAAAAAGATGGCGATTGCAAAATTACAGAAATCTTTGAATATGGTAAGCCTTTCACTAAAGTAACCTCAAAATGCCTTGATGATTTCTACCGTACTGAAATCAAAAAGCACAAAGACTAATCATTCAAGTAATGCATTAACTTGGAGCATCAATGACATGAAAAAGTTATTCCTAACTCTCTTACTTCTGCCATCTTTGGTAATGGCTACTGATTTTAAAACTGCTGTATCAGGCAAAAAACTAACGTTTGTTGGTGCGACTTGTGCTGGTGTGTCTTTTTCAAAAAATGGCGCAAATGCATCAATGTATGGTGAGCAAGGGATTGAGTGCTCACCTGATTTGTCATTACGCGCTAAATGGATAAACAATAACACTGCAATGTTGGTTGAAAAAGAACAAACAAATAAAAGTGCCCCTCCTCGCGTTTTTGTAATGCAGTTTCAATCATTGAACGGAAATAAAGTTGTCGTTAAAGATATTTGGGTAGGCTGGGGAAATCACCCTGACCAGATTCAAAAATACACAATCAAGTAATGCGTTAACTTGGAGTGTCGATGACATGAAGAAAATTATCTTGGCTGTTTTACTTGCAGTTTCGATTCCTTGTTTTGCTAAAGACATTATTTTCTCTTGCAATATAGCTAATGGTAAAAAATTATCAGTGACTCGTGAGCATCAAGGTTATCGTTATCAGTTTGGACGTGACGATAAACCTGAATTAATCTTTTTTAATAAGGTTGAAGATGTTGATATGGGAGTAACTACTAATGGCTATACGGGCGAAAGAATGAGGTCAATAGAAATGACAAATAAAGGCTATGAATATTCCATTAATAGTACTAACAAAAAGGCCGGGGTAACTGTTTTTGACGGGAAAAACTATACAGCATATTCATGCAAATCAGGTACTATTATTAATAATATACCTAACCAAATAATGTAATATAAACAGTAAGCGGTAAAGCTGTAGCAGCGATGAAAGAGTTAAATAACTACACATTTAATCAACTTGGGGTATTGATGATATGAAGAAATTTGTTTTATCCGGGATAGCATGTTTAATTACTGCAACACCTTTAGCAGCAAAGGAGTTTGATTGGGAACAAATTGCTCATACTCCTGATGGCATGATTTTGTATGCAGATAATAATTTTTATGACGGGCAAGATTTTGCATGGATTATAGTAAAGGAGCCTAAACCCTTTGAAACGCCAAAAGGAAATTCTGCTGATTCTACAATGCTGAAAATTCACATAAATTGCTAAAAAAATTTATTGAAAATGGCTGATACTGCTTATTTAAAAAACAACAAAGTTATCGAAACAGACAATGAGGCAAAAGAGAATACGTATAAGAAAATTAAGGCGGATACGATGTTTTCACTAGTTGCTAATTGGTTTTGTTCATATTGATTTTTGTGAAAATTTAAATAAACCTACATATTTGAGAATATTGCGTGGATTAAAGAGGGCAATGTGTCATGTCAATTACTTCTGTGACTGATGAGCTTAAGAGGCTGCATAATCTATTAAAACAAGGAGCAATAACTCAAAAAGAGTATGATGCATATAAAAAAAAGTTATTACAGAAAAATATAGATATTCATAAGAATCCAAAATCTAACAATGTAAACAACCCAACCACTAATATTCAATATCATATTCACCAGACTAAAAAAAAAGAAAGGCGAGTAGGTATATTGCTGTTTTTGGGAATTATAATTTTCCCATTCCTATTTGTTTGGTTTTTATTTAGGCCTGGTCATAGTGGAATTGCGCGTGTACTTGGTATTCTATACCTTTTGTTTGGGATAGCTTTTGTAAGACAGGATTATCGAAACTATATAAATAGAGTTCATGGCAATGAAGTAGTAACAAACAGCTCATCTGCGCAGCCAGTAAAATTAAGTACGTTTTCTTCTTTGGACTTGGAAACTGCATATAGTCAAAATACAGTTAAAGCTGATATGCAGTTTAGAAACAAACGTTTTATTATTACAGGTATGATTGACAGTATTAATACTGATATTACTAATACTCCATATGTCACAATGGCTTCTCACAATCTTCTTTCTGGAGTAATGGCAAAATTTAAGCGAGGGCAGGAGCAAAAGATAGCAAGTCTTGTATCTGGTCAGTCGATAAAGCTTGATTGTATTGGTGCTGGTGATGTGGCTAAAGTGCCAATGGTTCAAAATTGCGTTATTCTTTAATGATTTTGCGATTTGCTTCAATTTAGAAGATTAATCTTGATTCTGTTGCGCAATCAACCACTCTTAGGAGTGGTTTTTGATTGATTTCAACATAGGTCGGTTTATTTATAAATGAGGTTTTTTTACATCAACTGTTAATACTAATATTTTTATTAACTAAAGTTAAGTGACAGCATAATTTGGAAAGTTTAAAATAATTAACTAAATCATCTATAAAGAAATCAATTATTTTTCAACTTACCGCGTGCTCTGGGAAACTTTATGGAACAACAACATTCTGTATCTCCTTATCTTATTCGCTGTCATAACCCAAAATATGAAAATCCACATAATCGCTTTCTGTTTGATAAAAAACATTGCGAAAGATATATGCTTTTAGATGATTTGAATGGATTGGATTTGCTTACAATTTTTCATGATTTCTTATCGTCAATTTCAGATCAAGATCATTC
>JAGGIK010000020.1 GCA_024103515.1 Snodgrassella sp.
TGTTATGGTAAGACACCCTGGCAAACTTGGGTAGAAAAGGACTGGCTAAAGAAAAGCAGCTAGAGAATTTATTTTACGCATCAGACAGTCATAGTGTTAGAACGAATGTCGATGAGTAGGTAGTGTCTGTCAGATGAAGTTTGAGCTCGTACAGGTAAATAATTAAATCAAAATTACAAACGAAAATTTACTCTTAAGGTAATAGTCAGAAATCTTTCAAAACCCTCTGTAATCCATTTATCATTTTAGATTAATAATTTCACAATTATTCTTTTAGAATATTATGATAAATACCTTCTGACCCTCTTTATGTCTTTTAAACAACAAAATTTAGAGCTCAATTAACAAAGCCAGCTTAAATCAAGCTGGCTTCAAAGATAAAACATTATTCCGGTTGAAAGAAGCTTTGTGTTACCGCTTCATTGACCTCAGCAGCCCCAACAGATTGCTGTTGCGCTAAAAGCTGCTGGCGCGTATCCAGATACATTTGAATTGTCTGCATCAGCTCCTGTGTCCCCTGACGAGCCAAAGCACTGATTTCAAAAACACGAGGTGTGGTTATATCAAATTCAAAATCATCATTCGGCGTTGGATAATTCCAACCAATATCACCTAAAAATTGCGCCACTCTGATCTCACGCTCCTCTTCCGCCAACATATCAACCTTGTTTAACACCAACCAGCGTGGCTTATCAAACAAAGCATCATCATAACGGCGCAACTCTTCAATAAGTGCTAAAGCCTCTTGTGCCGGCTTTACAGCATCATCAAATGGCGCGATATCTACCACATGTAACAATAGGCCGGTACGTGATAAATGCTTTAGAAATCGATGACCCAAACCCGCTCCATCAGCAGCACCTTCAATCAACCCTGGAATATCCGCCATCACGAAACTATGATTATCATCACTGCGCACCACCCCAAGATTCGGATGCAAAGTAGTAAACGGATAATCAGCCACTTTCGGCCGTGCTGCTGATACAGCACTAATCAACGTGGACTTGCCTGCATTTGGCATTCCGAGCAAACCGACATCAGCCAATACCTTCAATTCCAGCTGCAACGACCGTGCTTCGCCCTCTTCACCCGGCGTAGACTGTCTAGGAGCACGATTAACAGAAGACTTAAAGTGAATATTACCTAGACCACCTTTACCGCCCTTGGCCAGACAGATACGCTGACCATGATGCGTTAAATCCGCCACTACTTGATTCGTATCTACATCACGAATCAACGTGCCCACTGGCATCTTTAATTCAATATCATCTGCACCACGACCATAACGATCTGAGCCATGTCCCTTTTCACCATTCTTGGCCTGATAACGTTTGACAAACCGGTATTCCACCAGTGTATTGATATTCTCATCTGCCACTGCCCATACACTACCACCTTTACCGCCATCTCCGCCATCAGGTCCACCTTTTGGCACAAATTTTTCCCGCCGGAAGCTGGCTGCACCATTACCGCCACGACCGGCTACCACTTCAATTTTAGCTTCATCAATAAACTTCATATTATTCTCAGTCTGCAATAAATATACACGGGCAGATTATTTGATAGCCTTTACCAAAGTATCCGAGCTTCATTATAGCGCAAGCACAGCAAACCAGCGCTGCATATTCACCAGCATCAAACCTATTAACAAAAAAGCCCTGCCAGCTGGCAGGGCTTCAGATCAACTAAAACTTATTCGTCTACGCCAGTATAAGGACGCACACTGACTGTTTTCCGATTCAATGCGCCTTTAGTGGCAAATTCAACATAGCCATCCACTTTAGCAAATAAAGTGTGGTCTTTGCCCATACCCACATTTTCACCAGCGTGAAAACGCGTGCCACGTTGACGAACAATAATAGAACCAGCCGGAATCAACTCATTACCAAAAGCTTTCACGCCCAAACGTTTAGCTTCAGAATCACGACCGTTGCGGGAACTACCGCCTGCTTTTTTGTGTGCCATTGTTTATTCCTTCACTCAATTAGGCAATCGCCACGATTTCAATCTGGGTAAAATTCTGACGGTGACCTTGACGTTTCTGATAATGTTTACGACGACGCATTTTAAAAATACGTACTTTATCATGACGGCCATGTGCAATCACCTTGGCAGTTACCTTAGCACCTGCAATAAATGGGGTGCCCACCTTAACCGCTTCACCGTCAGCAATCATCAAAACTTCATTCAGTTCGATTTGGCTGTCGAGTTCTGCTGGTATCTGTTCTACTTTCAATTTTTCGCCAACGGCAACCTTATACTGCTTACCGCCGGTTTTTACGACCGCGTACATACTCAACTCCAATTAGGAATTCTGTTAAAAATAAAAAAACCAAATTTCCGCTACAAACAAAACAAATAGCAGAATTCGCTATTATAACTAACAATAATTACCCCTGTCAAAACAATAACGTTTTGTGTAAGCAGATCAAAGTTCAAATAAACTGTCGGCGGTGGTTCCTTAAAGCACTAAGTACATTAGACCTACCTACAACAGCAATACATAGAAAAAAACAGACTTCTTTTTACAACGAATTAAAAACTATTAAATGTTACATAGATAACCAACGAGCCAGATAACTTTTCGCAGTTCTATATATTTAAAGTATAATAACTACTGTGACTCATTTAACCTGGAGTCAAGCCTCATCTGAACCTATCTTTCGTTATCGAAGATTTAAAACACATGCTTGAAAACCTGCCATATTTCCAGAAACATCTACCTGATGACTTAAATCGTGTCAACAGCGTTATTAATCGTGCGGTTAATTCAAACGTCGTGCTGATTTCTCAGGTAGGACAATACATTATCAATGCCGGCGGCAAACGCCTACGCCCTATCCTTACCATTCTGGCTGGCAAAACACTGGGCTACCAGGATGATCCCCTATTTTCCCTGGCTGCCATGGTCGAATTTATCCACACTTCCACCCTATTGCATGATGATGTTGTAGACGAAAGCGATCTGCGTCGCGGGCGACAAACGGCCAATAACATGTTTGGCAATGCCGCCGCCGTACTAGTAGGTGACTTCCTCTATACCCGCGCCTTTCAGCTAATGGTTGCTTCAAATAATCTACGTATACTCGAAGTCATGGCTGAAGCCACCAACACGATTGCAGAAGGTGAAGTGATGCAGCTGATGAACATCGGCAATATTGATATAACCGAAGCAGAATACTTACACGTCATCGAATATAAAACCGCCAAACTGTTTCAGGCTGCCGCACAAGTGGGTGCCATACTGGCTCAGGCCAGTGAGACACAAGAACTGGCATTGAAAAACTACGGCACCCATTTGGGCACAGCCTTCCAAATTATCGATGATGTACTGGATTATACCGGTGAGCTATCCACCATTGGCAAAAACGTCGGCGACGATCTGGCTGAAGGCAAACCGACTCTGCCTCTGATTTACTTGCTCAATCAGGGCAGCCCAGCCGCCGCAGCCGATGTACGCCATGCACTGAAACAGGCTGACCGCAGCTATTTTGACAAAATCCATGAGCATGTAATCCATTCCGATGCGCTGGATTATTGCTCCACACAAGCTCAAAAAGCCATAGATTCTGCTGTTAACAGTCTGAAAGATTTACCAGATAACGAAACTACCCAAGCCATGCACGATTTGGCATTGGCTTCTTTAGCTCGAATATCATAAAATAGCCGACTTGGGTGATTACAGTCAAAATGTATGTTTCGAAAATCTCGCCGTAGTTCAACGGATAGAACACATGCCTCCTAAGCGTGCGATACAGGTTCGATTCCTGTCGGCGAGACCAAATTAATATTATTAATTTATATATATCAATCATTTATTTTAAGACTGCAATCAATTTACCGTATAATTTATCTCTAAACCATATCATTAATAGGTAAAGTCTCACAATAATCTTTCCTCCCTCACAACAGACAATTAATTGGATACATTACTGGTTGTAAATTTTCTAGTACTGGTTTAGTAAGGTAGTTAGAATGCAATATTTGGTTTATCAAATACCAATTTTTCTTTAACTGAGACCTCAACATCATTATCAACCAAGACACCAAAATAATCTTTAAGCAGATCAACCTTACGGCTATAAGCTTCACGCCCGTAAATCCGACTACTTTAGCTGTAAAAGTTTTAATAATCCCAAAGATATCTTGAGTGATATAAACATCCACACCAAATCAGAAATCTGCCATAACTGGATTATGGGGAGCGATTACATTAAGCACTAAATGGGCTAAGGTTGCTTTTCTATTATCAGCATTAGACTGATATCCTATTTTTTACTAGAGGGAATAGACCTAAGTTATTTTTCTTATTATAAAATAATAATTTGCAATGATTTATTTCACTAAATCAAATAAAAATCGAACAAAACAAAAGTTAAATTGCATAATACATAATAACTGTATAGATCAATATTTATAGCAAAAAATCAAATCGGCTATTACAACTTGGTGTACACTGATTCTATCTATAGTTCATACTGAATGATCAAACAAAGTAGAGAAAAATTTGCGTTGAACAAACATTAAAAGATTATTTTGCACATTCATTATATTATTTTAATGACCGCTCTACTTTACTTGCAAAAAAATACTCTATTGATTTACATTCTTTTCATTGACGGAGCCGCTGATAAAGAATTTTTTATGGGGCAATATCAAATTGCCATTGGATAAGCGCAGACCATATTATATGACTGATCATCTAGCACGATACTTTCACTTGTGCCGACATAAATACCTGCCAACACAGTAGCGGATTCCCCTTCATTGATAAACCAGTATTATCGCTGTGATTATTTAAGTTATGCGGAGATTTTTTATCATAAGATTCGGGCGTTACCAACCATAATAATATTGCCGTATCGATACAGGCGCCCGCTATTAAATGGTTATACCAAAACATAGGATCACAAACACAATTATTTATTACCGGCACAGCATGGGGCCATGGAACGGTACACATCTCAGCCATTTGCTGGCGGCGCATGAAATGAGTTGCCGCTATCTGATTACGCTTAACCCGGTAGACTATGGCAATCATGCTATTCGTCTAGCAAGTCATTTGATGCGAAAGGCCAAAATTTATACGCATGAATCGGTGCCAGTGAACGCAAACTAGATCAATATATGAGGCTTTCATATTCGTCTGCGGCAGAAATGCTATTTTAGTACACGGGGAAACTGGGTAGCTTTGGCTGGCGGGCAATGTCTGATCAACAATACCAAGCCAAAAGGCCATTTACAGGCAAACGCAGCTACTATACTGGTGCATCACCAAATCGAAGAGATGTTTAACTACCCTACTGCTCAAGACTGTAGTGCGGACTCTGCACTTCAGCAGGAAATTTACTCAATTGTACAACAGTCTGCGATTATACTGGCTGATCCTTAGTTAAATAAACCTACATCAGCCAATCGGCAGTAATTCAAATCCTTGCTACCCTGCATTCTTTATTGTTATTACCGGCAAAAGTAGATAACTTTTAGCCGCTGGCCTTCAGCCTTTGACCCTACACAACTGTAATTGAACCAGTACAGTTCAGCTTTTAATCTAACCAGATGGCACTTAGCATGCGCCCCGTTTTACCGTCACGCCGGTAAGAAAAATAACGATCACGCTGCAATACCGTGCACTCTGTACCACCATATACCTGATGTACACCTGCATCGGCCAAAGCCAATCGTGCCAATGCATAGATATCGGCCAGATAGTGGTCATGACCAATATCAATAAATGCCACTTGTGCCTTGGGGTGGTGTAAACAGAATGCCTCCCATACTTCAACCCCAACTTCAAAGGCGTCCGGACCAATAGCCGGTCCTAGATAAGCGATGATTTCCAGGGGGTTAACCTGCATGGCTGCAACAGTATTCTGCAATACTCCTCCAGCCAGTCCACGCCAGCCGGCATGTGCTGCTGCTACTACCGTACCAGCGCGATCACATAGTAGCACCGGCAGACAATCTGCAGTCATGATAGCACAGGCCACTGCATCTCCTTCGTGACTGAAACTAGCGTCCGCTGACAGCGGATTTCCAGTCTCCATAGCGGCTAAGGCAAGGCGTGCTGCCACCACTTGCGTACTATGCACCTGTTGCAGATAGGCCAATGGTTGCTCAATCCGTTGCTGCACCAACGCACGATTGTGCAGCACAGCCTGAGCATCATCCCCTACATGTGTTCCGACATTAAGCGAAGCAAAAGGTGAGCAGCTAACACCGCCATGACGCGTTGACAGTAAAGTATGGACATTAGCCGGAGCCGGCCAGTCTGCGGTAAAGAAACTATTGCTATCCTGCCTCAGTCCCAATACCAGATTCATATCCCATTGTGTCATCAGCCATATCCTTAATCACGCACATAAATGACATCAACATCATAGTCATCATCATCCCAATTTTCATCCTCTGCATTGGCACCGAAATGGTGCTGCCATTGATCTTCATGTCTGAGCGATGAACACATACCAGCCTGTAACCTTAATACAGACAAAAGATGATAAATATCCGCTGGCAACGGCGCCTCAAATTGAACGGTTTCTTCTGTCGAGGGATGAACAAAGCTCAAACGGTAGGCATGTAGCGCCTGCCGTGCCATTGTCTTGATCGCTGTTTTCACTTCTGGGCTGGCCGGATGACGGGGATTGCCATACTGCGGATCACCAGCCAATGGGTGGCCGGCAGCTTTCATATGCACACGAATCTGATGGGTACGACCGGTTTCCAGCTGACACTCAATATAGCTAAAATCCGCATAGCGTTCTAAAACTTTGACATGAGTAATGGCTTCCTTACCGCCAAAAGGTACGACTGCCATACGGGTACGGTTATGCGGATCACGACCAATTAAAGTTTCAATCTTGCCGTCAAAAGGCACCACGCCATCTGCAACGGCACGGTAAGTGCGTTTAACCGTTCGTTGTTGTAACTGGTTAACCAGATGATGCTGTGCTTGTAAGGTTTTAGCCACCACCAGCAAACCGCTGGTGTCTTTGTCCAGACGGTGCACAATACCTGCACGCGGCACCTGCGCCAGTGACGGACAATAGGCCAAAAGACCATTCAATAATGTCCCCTGCCAGTTGCCTGCTGCCGGATGAACCACCAGTCCTGCCGGCTTATTCAGAACCAGTACACTATCATCTTCATAAATCATGTCTAAGGGCATATCTTCAGGAGTAAATGCTTGCTGCATTTCATCAGCCTGAATGACGACACTAATATTTTCGCCGCCAATTAATTTAAATTTAGGTACCACTACTGCATTATTTACGGTAACATGGCCTTCTTTTATCCAGCCAGTCAAGCGACTGCGAGAGTAATCTGGCATTAATTTGACTAAGGCAACATCCAGTCGCAAGCCAGCCAGTTCATTGGGTACAATCCAATTTTTGCAACTTTCTACAGAATGATCTGCCCCAAATGGCAAATCATCGTTATAATCGTCATCATTCTTTAACAAAGAAGTGTCTTTCATGAAAAATTTGTTTTTAGCGGTGGCTTTAGGCTTATTACTGACAGCCTGTGCTAGCACAAGTACAGTCGATAAAGACTCGCAAACCACTCAGAATTGGTCTGTTCAGCGTTTGTATACAGAAGCACACGATGAACTGATGCACCATAATTATACCCACGCTGAGAAATTATACGAAATTCTGCAGGCTCGGTTCCCTTATGGCGCCTATGCAGAACAGGCACAACTTGACACAGCTTATGCGTATTATAAAGATAGTGAGCCAGAAAAGGCTTTGGCTGCTATCGAACAATTCCAGCGTCTGTATCCAAAGCATACTAACATGGATTATGCCTTGTATCTGAAGGCTTTGATTCAGCTTAATGAAGACAAGTCTTTAGTAAGCAAAATAGCCAAACAAGACTGGTCAGACCGTGACCCAAAAGCGAACCGTGAAGCTTATACCACCTTTGCCGAGCTACTGGAACGCTTTCCAAACAGTAAATATGTAAATGATGCACGCGAAAAAATGCAGAAATTGCTCAATGCCTTGGCAGGCCATGAATTGTCAGTAGCGCGCTATTATATGAAACGTGGCGCATGGTTAGCCGCCGTGGGACGTGCACAAACAATCATCTCAGAATATCAAAACACACCGAATGTTGAAGAAGCGTTGGCCATTATGGTGTCAGCTTACCAAAATTTGGGAGAGCAACAACTTAGTGATGATGCCAAACGTGTTTTGGTTCAAAATTTTCCCAATAGTCCGTATCGCCAGATGCCTTGGCGAGATCGTAATGATATCCCTTGGTGGCGTTACTGGAAATAAGTTGACTATTGTATCTGATTTAGCTTGATGATCAAAGCCACCAGTTCTCTGGTGGTTTTTCTGTTATTTATTGTATGCAATAACTTAACTACGGCGAGAAATATTTAATGACAAAGACATTTACCGTTAGATTTAACTGGTTTTATGAGTATTCTTTATTCAGGATAAACACCACCTGCGCAGTCTAATGAAAAGATAGCCGACAGTTTTACCTAAGGAAAAAGAAAATGAAGATAAATCCAAATAGTGAAATGTTTGAATGAATGTATTTTTAATCAGACTGCTGTTTTACTGATTACATTTTCTAATGCTAAAGCACTGCGTAATCTAAAAGTGATTAATATTTATAGTCAGAAAAAAAAAGCAATGGTTTATTCAAGATGATAAAAAAGTTTTAATGTCATCAACTTATCATTTAAAAAACCTTATTACATTTACTTCTCAGAACAGATTTTTTTGAAACCAGGCATGCCTGCATAATTATGTTCGGAACGTTAGGTTGATGCTAAAGAGAAAACTGCAGTAAAAATAATTAGTTTTACAAGCGGTAAAACTGGGTTGGATGGATTTAAACCTTTTGTTTATCAAATGTTGATTTCATTAACTGAAATATTAAATTCCTTATCATTTTTTTCTAAAAACAACAGATAAAAACAAACTTGAAACGATCGCTTTTTAAAGGATCAACACACCGGTAATCGCTTATGTCATGATTTTAGAAATATATGTGGTTATATAATCTGAGTAATGTATCAAGTACATTTCCTAAACAATTTGATTATCAACTACTAATATTATTGCATTATATATAGAGCTTTAGGCACACCATTGCACCATTTGCTCTCAATAACAATGATGTATTTCAGCGGTACAACCTCTTTGCAATAAGCGTATTTCAATTCGTGCACCGACTAACTCCTGTTGAAATACACCGATGGCTGATTGCATCGACAAACGCCCACACATAAAAATGTCGACTGCTGCATAGTGATACTCAGGCCAGGTATGAATACTCATATGAGACTCTGCTAGCAATAATACACCCGTAACACCACTGTTTCCTCCAAAAGTGTGAAAGTGACTGGTCAAAATATGCGCCTGTGCTGCTTGTGCAGCTTCATAAAGCAATCCTTTGATCGCCTGTTCATCTTTCAACCAAGCATGGTCCAGCAGATAAATCTCTAGTAAACAATGCTGCCCTATTGCATTTTCATTTTGCATTATTTATGCCAGTGACTATTGTAGTGGTGATAGCCAGAAGAACCAGAGACATTGCTTGTTTTGTAAACCTTCCAGTCGATACTAGTGAAGATAATCACAATGATAAAAGCATAATAAGGAAACAACCTTATTCTAATTAAAAACGATTTAAATTTGCTGATATAATTCAAATACAAACATTGCCAAGCCAAATAAGAACAAATAACGATTATGCCAATGGTAATCGTTTCATCTTCATCATTCAAACAAGCTAAAATAAATAAAGGCGCATTCATAAGTGTAAAGAGCATCATCCATATATCTGATTCATACGGGGAATAACTCATACTTTGCCGCCACCATTTATATAGCAATTTTTTATTGCGAAAATCTTCTGCGGTAATACTCTGATGTTCTTGAACAATATTATCGGCATTTTCTTTTGTCATTGGTTTTGCATGGATAACGGTTTTTTTATCCCTTTGAAACCATGTGGCAACCGCTGTCGCTGAAACTTCGCTGATCACAGACCAAGTTTGTTCTTGTGGATTTAATGTGGTAGACAGTTTATGTTTAGGGGTACCAAAATCTCGATAATAATTGATATCATCAGCCTTTACTTGCCAATAAAAAGCACCGGCTGCGTACAATACCTGACCACCGTAATCATACAAACAGCGTAAATCTTCATCTCCAAATCCTGCTGGTGTGATGATGCTTGGATGATTAATTTTTGGCCAAATATCTAAAGTGCTAGCCAGCGACCACTGGTTGTCCTCCTGTTCAATCAACCATAAAAAACCTTTTTTAGGTGAATACAATAAATATTCTGTCCAGACTGAAGAGAAATCATCCTCATTTATTTCATCTTCACTAAATGATGGAGTAATAGGTAGTTTCAATTCTTTCAAGGCGTCTTCGGGTGGTATTTCCTTGACGACTACCGCACCTAATACTAGCCAGTTATGTCTACCAATCCATGCCTTACTACCTGGTTTTATGGTTAGATTTTGTTTCTGCTGATCACGTTTTTTTTCGCTTTTCAGTAACTGAATTTTATCCTGATTGAGGCTAACTGAACTTTGACAATGCTGACAGACAATATAGGTAGCTAAAGCGCTAACCCATTGGATATTGCCACCACAGGATGGGCATTTTCCTGCTTGCATCGTGCCTTTAATTCGTCCTGATTGTGCACGAATCTGATCCGCTGTCCGGGTGTGCTGTAATTGTAATGCGTTTAGCTTGACACCTTCGCCAAAAAATACTTTTTGTTGGGTAGCCGAATCCGCATTCTCTATGGTCATAAAATATTTGCCCGAGCGCAGGTCTATGCTGTTAACCTTTTGCTGTCGTGACAATGGGAAGGGCAGCTCGCCTTCATAATTGCCTCGCTTTATTTGGCGAATATCGCTAATAATCCAATTACGACCTTTATAAACCGGCTGAGTATGACCACACTGCAATGTATTAAGCTTTATGGTTTCTCCAATTTGTTCTCGCGTGAAAACAAAACGGTCACCTGCTTCGGACAACCACCCACTCTTTCCATCTGCAAAAAGTGCATGCCATTCGTTCCACATTCCCGCTTCATAATGAACCTGAATGCGACCAATTAATACGAATGGTTTTCTATTCCATACTCCGGTTGTCCCAATCTGTAAAGGCGATAAATCATCTACAACTGCAGAGCAACGAGAGTCGAGAATTAATTGATCGTTATTGATCAGTAATACTGAATGACAGTATTGACAGACTGCTGTCAGCGAAGTAGCTGAATGTACTCCAATTTCAGCGCCACAACTGGGACAATTAGCATGAAAAAACAGAGACTGATTATCCATATTTTCTGATTAACCGGTAATTTTCTTAATGATTTCTGCTTTAGCGGCGTCATAATCATTCTGGCTGATCAGATTCTGCTCCAACATACTTTTTAATTGGGCTAATTTAACTGTGTGATCCTCAGCAGTTAAGGTAGCTTGAGGCTGGACTTGGGCAAAATTAGGGTTTAAGGCTGCATTCATGCTGCCAGCAATACCCATCCCAGCAGCCAAACCAGCGCCAATACCGGCAATGCCACCTTCGTTTTCGGCCGCTTTGGGTATGGCTTGCGCAGTCTGATATTGAGTATAACGTCCAAGATCGCCGACAATACCCATTCCGATTCTTTCTTCCATGTGTTTTTGCAGATTTTCAGGAAGAGTAATGCTTTCTACGGTAAAGGATTCCAATTGCAACCCTAATGCTGCGAATGCTGGTTGCAACAATTTAGTCATCTGTTCTGATAACTTAATCTGATTGGCCGCCATATCTATAAAAGAAATATCCGCTGTACCGAAGGCGGTAGCCAAATTAGTAACAGCCAAATTTCTGATTTGTTCTTCCAGCTGTTCGGAACGATACTCTTCACAGACACCTGTTACCTGACGAAAGAACATGGCTGGGTCCGCAATGCGAAAAGAATACATACCGTATGAACGCACGCTCACTACACCAAAATCCTGATCGCGTATGGTTACTGGCTGTGCCGTTCCCCATCGTTTAGACAACTGCTGACGCATGTTGAAGAAGTAGACATCAGATTTAAATGGTGATTCAAATAATTTTGACCAATTTTTTAGATTGGTGAGTAAAGGCAAGTTCTGAGTAGTCAGGCTATGTGTTCCCACGCCAAATAAATCGGCAATGGAACCTTCGTCCACAAACAATGCGGATTGTGAATCACGCACAATCAGTGCTGCACCATTCTGGATTTCCTGATCACGTAATGGAAAACGCCACATCAGCACATTAGATTCTGGATTTTCCCATTGGATGACATCAATAAATTGTTTCTTGATAAAACCGCCCAAACCTTTACTACCAAAAATTGAATCTAATATCATAAATTTTCTCCGATTTTGCCGTACACTGCCGATTACCCAATTTATGCAATTTAAGTAAATCTAAAATAACTAAACACTTTTTAGGTGCTGAACATTGATCTCGTCTGTCATTTTATCCTAAAAGCTTTGAGTGCCAGTGTTTCACCATAAAATATTGATAATTTGATAGGTCTATCAATAAACTTTTATATCACTTCCACATTTTCGATGTAGTCAGCTAAAAAACTGAATTTGATCAATATGCACATTTTCTCTATTGAATATCTGATTTTAACTTAATGAAGCTGCATTTAAAATTCCAATAGAAACAGAAAAACCAAAAAACAAAATACCAACAGCCACATTGTTATTTTTCAATTCCTGATTGGCCTTAGGAATTAATAATGTGGTGATAAAATAGACCACAACTTGAATGACAGCTGCGCCTATACCCCAGATAACAAAATCAAGCATACTGGCTGAATGGAGCATGCTTGAAATCAGAGTGATACTATAGCCGATCATAGTGCCTATTAAGGATAAAGCACAGGCAGCATTACCTTGTCGGATTAAACTGAGTTCGGATACTGGAGTAATCTTCAGATAAACTGAAATATAGGTGGCCATCATCACCAGACCGACAGCAAAAAATTTTAAATACAGCAGGTATTGCCATAAATGTGTAGTCATGTAGTCAAATCTCTCATAATAATGAGATTGGTATTTTTACCCCATCACATTTTCAACAATTGCAAAGAGTGTCTGATGTTGAAAAGTTAATGACAGAACGGTATAGCAAAATAATTTCAATTATAACAATATATCGGTTAATTTTAGTAAGACGATTAACTAAGCTGCAAGAAAATTTGTGCTTGAGCTAGGCTAACATAGCCATCAGATCAGCATCAATGGCTTAATCAATATCTTTCATACAGGTAATAATCCAAATAAATAGGTTAAAAGGTTAAATTTCGCAGACGGTTCAGAATGAACATTTTATACAGGCTATAAGATCATATGGGTTACACTTTGAGTAAGTATATTAACACAATATGAGTATTTATTAATATAATGAATTATTTTGCCATTATTGATTTTTAAGAGTTGAGCAGTGAATCCAGCATTAATCATATCGGTGTTTATCGTAGCCAGTTGTGGATTGGCTTATGAATTAATTATGGCCGCTTTGGCCAGTTATTTGCTTGGTGATTCCATTCTGCAATTTTCTTCTATTATCGGCCTATATATGTTTGCGATGGGTATCGGTGCCCATTTGACCCGCTATATCAAAGATGAAGATACTTTAAGCCGCTTTATTGAGATTGAAATACTGGTAGGGGTGACTGGGGGTATTTCTGCATTATTGTTATTTGTCTTGTTCGGGTTTTCGGCTGCTCCGTTCCGCACAATATTGTATGCACTCGTCGTGATTGTCGGGATGGTTACTGGAATGGAATTGCCTTTAGTGATGCGGGTACTGAATCTGCGTCAAGTCGAATTTAAGGAAGTGGTAAGCCGGGTATTGACCTTTGATTATCTGGGGGCACTGGCCGTTTCTTTATTGTTTCCGCTAATTTTGGCTCCGCGCCTTGGAATGGCGCGTAGTGCGTTACTTTTCGGAATCTTGAATACAGTCGTGGCTTTGCTTACTGCCCGCCTGTTTAAATCCAGTTTACGAAAATATGGCCGCTTACGATTGCGCGGTGGTCTGGTGCTGTTTTTCTTGCTTGGTTTATTCGTCTATGCCAATCTGATCACCAGCAAAGCTGAACAGCGCTATTTTGGCGATCCGGTCATTTTTCAAACTGCATCACCCTATCAGCGACTGGCCATAACTAAATGGCACGATGATACTCGTCTGTTTATCAATGGAAATCTGCAATTTTCATCTGTAGATGAAGCCCGTTACCATGAAGCATTGGTATTACCGGTGATGGAGCAAAATCCAAATGCAAAAAATATTTTGGTTTTGGGTGGTGGAGATGGACTAGCGGCACGCGAAATCTTAAAATATCCGCAGGTTGAAAGAATTACGCTGGTTGATCTGGATGCAGCCATGACTGAGGTTTTTCGCCATTCAGCCGAGCTACGCCGCTTGAATGATAATTCTCTGAATCATCCAAAAATGGAGATTATCAACGCTGATGCTGCTCAATGGTTAGAAAAAAATCAGCAGAAATATGATGTGATAATTATTGATTTTCCCGATCCGTCTAATTTCTCACTGGGTAAACTGTATTCTGTGCCCATGTACCGCATGGTTGCTCGACATTTGAATTCACAGGGCAATATGGTTGTTCAATCGACCTCTCCCTATTTTGCGCCGCGCGCTTACTGGTGTATTGCTGAAACATTGGAAGCTGCTGGCTTGAGAATTCTGCCTTATCATGTCTACGTTCCTTCTTTCGGGGAATGGGGATATGTAATGGCCAATGTAGATGGGCGGTTTAAAATTCCTGAACACTATCGTGTTGCCACCCGCTATCTGGATACAGAAAGTACCAAAGCCATGTTTTCTTTCCCCAAAGATATGGCTCGTTTGCCTGTTGAACCAAATTACTTGAATACCCAGAAACTAGTAGAATATTTTGAAGCCGATTGGCGCATCGTTATGCGGTAAAGCAGATCTATGAAATTTAGCCGTCGTCGTTTTCTCACCCATGCTTTAGGTACCAGTTTAGTAGGTCTGACGGGTTATACCAGCTTTAGGCAATTTGTCCCCTCATTACCTGAAATTAACATCGATTTTCCGGGAAAAAATTTAGGTCATGCCCTGCGCAGAGCGAGTATAACTTTGCCAAAAAATATACCTACTATTCACACCAATATTGCCATTATTGGCAGTGGTGCTGCCGCTTTAACGGTCGCTTGGCGATTGTCTAGAGAAGGCAGAAATGACTATATGCTTTTAGAAGGGCCTGAACATAATGGCAATAATCGGGGAGAAATACAATATGGGATACCTTATCCTACCGGTGCGCACTATCTGCCACTTCCTTCAGTTGAATCCACTCATATTCAGCAATTGCTGACTGATTTAAAGCTTTATCACAATGGTGGTTATGATGAACTGGCAATGATACAGATTCCCAGTCAACGTCTGTTTTATCAACAGCATTGGCAAGAAGGTTTACTACCAGAAAATGATTTGGACAGTAAACGGTTTTTTCGATTTGTTCATCAGACCAGTAATCTGCGTGGTCAGGATGCAAAACGTTTGTTTGCGATTCCTTTAGTGTCGTCAAGCGACGATAGTCAATGGCGCATGCTGGAAAAAATCACCTTCGCTCAATGGCTACAACAACATGGATACCGTTCAACAACTTTACTTTGGTATCTAGATTATTGTTGCCGCGATGATTACGGCCAGGGCATTAATCAGGTATCGGCATGGGCAGGTTTGCATTATTTTTGCGCCCGGGGCAATCAACAGTCTGAGCACGGCACAGTACTATCTTGGCCAGACGGATTAAATGAACTTTCCCGAAGGATGCGCCAATTTTGTCAACTACAACCAGCACAACATTGGCCAACATCTGTTCAGCAACAACTGCCGATCGCTTTAAATGCATCGGCACTGTCGATTAACGAACATGATACGGGTGTACGTATTCTGATGCAGACGGCACATGGTGAGTGTTATTGGCTTGAAGCAAACCACGCTGTTTGCGCCATGCCCTTATATATCGCTGCTTATGTGGTCAAAAATATCGCCCAGTATGGATTTGATCCGACTAAACACATGCCGGCATATGCACCATGGATTATTGGTAATTTTTTAATGCGTGGCTTACCACCAGAAGTTTCTGGTGTACCGTTGTCTTGGGATAATGTGCTATATCAAGGTAAAGGCTTGGGCTATGTAGTCGCTACTCATCAGCAGATCAGGCAAGGCCCTCCGGCTTATACTTCTTTTACCACTTATACGGCTTTGAATCATGATACGCCGACTAATATACGTCGCTGGATGTTGTCAGCATCGCCTGCAGAAATTTATGCGCAGGTAGCAACAGAATTGGAGAATATTTACGGGGTAAAACTGCGATCACAGGTTTTACAAGCGCGTTTAACTTTACGTGGTCACGCGATGGCTGTACCGCAACCGGGTTATTTAAGTAATCAAGGACTCTTGGTACTACGTAATCATCACAGCCGTTTACACTTTGCTCACAGTGATTTATCTGGGTATTCAATTTTTGAAGAAGCAAGCTACTGGGGCATGCAGGCTGCTGAACACATATTGCGTTTTTAGACTTGTTCTTGTGAGAAGGTCACAGATTTTTCTTATGCTAAAGTGATAGTTTAATTATCGTAGTTGCAGACATTATCAGTTTGTATTGTTAACATCTAAATAAAAAACCGATAGTTAACCATCATAAAATAATGGTCGGTAAATCCCACTATCCATTAACATTCAACTTTTTAACATTTCAATATAGATATTCCGATTAGGCCCTAATGTAGAGGGAATTTTGGTTGCAGTTATTTTATTTTGAGACTATTTTCTGGTGCTAAGTGATTAAAAAAACCGCATGCTATCAACATGCGGTTGATTTTATTTGTGCCTTAAACTTCCAGATAATCCATGATACTTTGGGCTGCTTCTTGACCTTCTGCTATTGCAGTTACCACTAGGTCAGATCCACGGGTAATATCTCCGCCAGCAAAGATTTTAGAATTGGCTGTCTGTTGCTTATACTTGCCAGAAGTTTGAATTCTGCCTCGCCCATCTACCGTCACGCCAACTTTGCTTAACCACGGCATGGCATGCGGGGCAAACCCAAAAGCAACTATCACAGCATCGCAACTGATTATTTCTTCAGTGCCGGCAATAATTTCTGCTTGCCGTCTTCCGCGTTCATCTGCTTGACCCAGTGTGGTTTTCACCACAGTTAAACCGGTCACCTGATTGCGATCATTTGTGACCACCGCCAAGGGTTGAACATTGAATTTAAATTTTGCCCCTTCTTCCTTGGCATTATTAAATTCTTTTTTCGAACCAGGCATATTGGCCTCATCACGGCGATAGGCACAGATAACTTCGCTTGCCTGCTGCCGCACAGCAGTGCGTATACAATCCATGGCAGTATCGCCACCACCAAGTACTACCACCCGTTTACCCGCCAGCGATACATATTGAGTGCTGGGCAAATTCAGTAAGTGTTCGGTATTGCCGATCAGATAAGGTAAGGCAGAATATACGCCTTCAGCCTCTTCATTCTCTATTCCGGCACTCAGACCTTGATAGGTCCCGACACCTAAAAATACTGCATCATATTCTGTAACTAACTCATCCAGTGAAATATCTTTACCGACATTCACCCCAAGCTTAAATTCGATTCCCATATCACTCAGTACATGACGGCGACGTTTCATCACTTCTTTGTCCAATTTGAAAGATGGAATTCCGAAAGTTAGTAATCCGCCAATTTCCGCTGCCCGCTCAAATACAGTGACGGCAACACCACTACGGATCAGCCGGTCAGCACAACTCAGACCGGCCGGACCAGCCCCGACCACGGCCACTTTCTTGCCGGTTTTTTCCACACAACTGATATCTGGTCGCCATCCCTGAGCAAAGGCTTGTTCGGTAATGTACTTTTCAATCGCACCAATGGTGACGGCACCAAATTCTGCATTTAATGTGCAATCACCTTCGCATAACCGGTCCTGTGGACAGACACGTCCGCACACTTCTGGCAGGCTATTGGTATTGTGCGCCAGTTCCACCGCTTCAATAATACGACCTTCATTGGCCAGACGCAGCCAATTAGGAATATTATTGTGTAACGGACATTTACTTTGACAATATGGGTTACCACATGCCAGACAGCGGTCGGCCTGCGCCACAGCCTGTGCCTTGGTGAATGGTTGATAAACTTCCACAAACTGATGCCGGCGTATGGTCATTGGTTCTTTAGGCGGACTAACACGCGGCACATCGACAAACTGATAAATATTTTCGCGTTGACTCATGGTGCATTCCTTACATTATTTCTTGATCATTCAGGCTTCATTGGCCTATTTATTGGGTAACTGCACGTAATTCGGTAACAGTACGTGGCTTGTGTCCCAACAATGCATTGACGTCATTGGCTTTGGGTTTAACCAGTACAAAACGATTAACATAGCTGTCCCATTCAGCCAGAATGCGTTCGCCCAATGGGCTGAATGTGTTTTCCACATGTTCAGCAATCAAACCACGCAGGTTTTCCTGATGCATACTTAATGAAGTCAGTTCCAATCCCTCAACCAACTCTGCATTGATGCGCTGCTTGAATCTACCGTCCACATCCAACACATAGGCAAAACCACCAGTCATACCGGCTCCAAAATTGATTCCGGTCTGACCTAGAACACACACCACACCTCCGGTCATGTACTCACAACCATTATCACCGATCCCCTCAATGACCACAGTTGCTCCAGAATTGCGCACCGCGAATCGTTCACCCGCCTTACCAGAAGCAAATAATTTACCACCGGTAGCACCATATAAACAGGTATTGCCAATAATCGTGGTTTCTTCCGGCCGGAAAGCTACCCCGCCATGCGGCCGAATCACAATTTTGCCTCCTGCCATACCCTTACCGACATAGTCATTGGCATCGCCAGTTAGATACAGATTAACTGAACCGGCCAGCCACACACCAAAACTCTGTCCGGCAGTTCCAGTCAGATGCAGATCAAATTTCTGAGTCGCCAGACCACGATTACCATAAGTTGCCGCAATCTGACCAGATAAAGAAGCGCCAACAGAACGATCTGTATTGTTGATGTCATAACTTAGTTCAACATCAGTACCATTAGTCACCGCATCTTTAACATCTTCCATAATGGTACGGTTAAGCTGTCCTTTATCGAAAGGTGGATTAGTCTGCGTACAGTAACTGGTGCTGCCCGCAGGCACTTTGGGCTGATAGAGAAGTTTGCTTAAATCCAATGTTGCCTGCTTAGGAGTGATACCGGTAACAACTTCCAGCAAATCAGTACGCCCGATCAAATCGTTCAGCTGAGTGACACCCAGTTGGGCCATGATTTCCCGCACATCCTGTGCAATAAATCTAAAATAATTCATCGCTTTTTCCGGTAAACCATGGAAATGTTCCTGCCGCAGAGTTTCGTCTTGCGTTGCCACACCTGTGGCACAGTTATTCAGGTGACAGATACGCAAATAGCGACAACCAAGCGCGATCATCGGCCCAGTACCAAAGCCAAAACTTTCCGCACCCAAAATGGCTGCCTTAACGATATCCAAACCGGTTTTCAGGCCACCATCAACTTGCAGGCGTACCTTGTGACGCAGATTATTTTCAACCAGCGCCTGCTGAGCTTCTGCCAAACCAAGTTCCCAAGGGCTACCAGCATATTTAACACTGGTAATCGGGCTGGCACCAGTCCCACCATCATAACCAGAAATGGTAATCAAATCAGCATAGGCTTTTGTGACGCCCGTAGCAATGGTACCGATACCGGGCAACGACACCAGTTTTACTGAAATCAAAGCACGGGGATTAATCTGCTTCAAATCAAATATCAGCTGCGCCAAGTCTTCAATCGAATAAATATCATGATGTGGCGGTGGTGAAATCAGCGTTGAACCAGGTACAGCAAACCGCAGCTGGGCGATATAGGGCGTTACTTTATCACCGGGTAACTGTCCGCCCTCTCCCGGTTTAGCCCCCTGAGCGACCTTGATCTGAATAACATCGGCACTCATCAGATAAGCTGGCGTTACCCCAAAACGCCCTGAAGCTACCTGCTTGATACGTGAAACACGTTCCGTACCATAACGGCGAGGATCTTCACCACCTTCTCCTGAATTAGAAAAACCTCCTAGACGGTTCATGGCTGTTGCCAGCGCCTCATGTGCTTCTGGACTGAGCGCACCAATGGACATTGCAGCTGTATCAAAGCGCTGATACAGATTTTCTGCCGCTTCAACCTTTTCTACCGCAATTGGCGTAACCATTTCAGTTTTCAGACGCAGTAAATCTCGCAGCATGGTTGGCGGACGATTATTCACTACATCGGCATAACGGCGATATTTGGCATAATCACCACTGTTAATAGCAGCCTGTAACGTATTGACTACATCTGGGTTATAGGCGTGATATTCACCTTGTGGTTTGAATTTGAGATAACCACCGATCTCCAAACCACGGCTTTTCTGCCAGGCAATTTTATGCATGGATTGCAGATCGGCATCCAGCTGAGCAAAAGTTGCCCCTTCAATGCGGTTAACCATGTTTTTAAAACACAGTTCCATTACTTCACGATGAAAACCGATTGCTTCAAACAGACAAGCACAGCGATAGGAAGAGATCGTCGAAATCCCCATTTTGGAGATGATTTTATACAACCCTTTATTAATACCATCACGGAAGTTCATCATTACCACCCGCAAAGGCTTGGTGATTGCACCAATACTTACCATCCGCGCCAGACTTTCATAGGCCAGATATGGATAAATGGCCGTAGCGCCCAAACCAATCAGCACCGCAAAATGATGCGGATTTCGCGCTGATGCAGTTTCTACAATAATATTGGCATCACAACGCAGATTCATTTCCACCAGCCGCTGCTGAATCGCACCAACACTGAGCACTGATGGAATCGGAATGTTATCTCGACTGATGTTACGGTCGGAAATCACCAACAAAACAGCTCCATCACGAACAGCCTGCACTGCTTCATCGGCCAAACGGATCAGTGCATCTTTTAGACTGGTTTGCTTGGGATTATAGACAGCCTGTAGCAGATGTTGTTGATAATATTCTGGAGATAATTTCAATAACTGCATCATGTCAGAGTACAACAACACCGGTGATTTGAAGCTGACCCGATGTGACATTCCCTCCGCTTCAAAAAACACACTCATTTCGCGCCCGATACAAGTGTTCAGACTCATCACATGTTTTTCACGTAAGGGATCTATCGGCGGATTGGTTACCTGAGCAAAGTACTGACGGAAATAGTCATACAGTATCCGAGGTCGCTGTGACAATACCGCAAATGGCGTATCGTCACCCATCGATCCAACAGGTTCCTGCCCATTTTCGCCCAGCACACGTACCACATTTTCTAGTTCTTCCAGATTATAGCCAAACTGCTTCTGATAAATCAGCAATTTTTCTGGCGTCAAGCTGCTTTCTCCCACCTGATCATCCGGCAATTTCTCAAATGGAATCAAAGACAAAACATTTTTATCTAGCCATTGCTTATAAGGATGACGTGCTTTCAATTCGGCATTGATTTCAGAAGATTGCAACAGCTTACCTTCACGCGTATCAATCACCAGTAATTCTCCAGGTCCAACTCGTCCTTTCTGAACCACCTCGTCCGGTGCGTAATCCCAAATACCTACTTCAGAAGCAATTGTAATCAGCCGGTCTTGCGTGATCACATAGCGTGCTGGACGCAAACCGTTGCGATCCAGTGTACATGCCGCGTAACGACCGTCACTAAGTACAATACCGGCCGGACCATCCCATGGCTCCATATGCATGGAATTAAAATCGTAAAAAGCGCGCAGATCATCATCCATATCTGGATTATGCTGCCAAGCCGGCGGTACCAGTAGACGCATAGCTCGGAACAGGTCCATACCACCGTTGACAAATAATTCCAGCATATTATCCATTGAGCTGGAGTCTGAGCCAGTTTCATTGACAAAAGGAGCCGCAGTCTGCAGATCTGGGATCAGTGGCGTGTGATATTTATAGGAACGGGCACGAGCCCAGGCACGGTTTCCAGAAATCGTATTAATTTCACCATTATGGGCCAAATAACGAAATGGTTGCGCCAGCTGCCAGCGAGGTAAAGTATTTGTAGAAAAACGCTGATGAAACAAACAAATAGCACTCTGCATACGTAGATCAGCCAAATCAGGATAAAACTTCGGCAAATCCTTAGGCATGCATAAACCTTTATAGATCATCACCCGATTGGACATGCTGCAGATATAAAAATCACGATGATTAATGTGTTTTTCAATCCGTCGGCGCGTCATGAATAGTCTTCGCTCCAGATCACGCATTAACCAGCCCGCAGGCGCATTGATAAAAACCTGTTCTATATGCGGCATATCGGCTAAAGCGATATCACCCAAAACGTTGGGATTAATTGGCACCGTACGCCACAATGCAATATTTAACGTTTCGAAAGTCAGTTCTTCCTCAATGATTGCTTTATATTCCTGAATCAATACATCATCACGTGGAAAAAAAATCATGCCCACAGCAAAATTTTTCGCCAAAGTGATGCTTTCTTCTTCGGCTACTGCCTGAAAGAATTTTTGTGGCATTTGTAACAACAAACCACAGCCATCGCCAGTTTTACCGTCAGAAAGAATCGCACCGCGGTGCTGCATGCGGGATAACCCCAGAATGGCCGTGCGCACCA
The DNA here is from genome assembly GCA_024103515.1 of Snodgrassella sp. Lineage (GTDB taxonomy): Bacteria > Pseudomonadota > Gammaproteobacteria > Burkholderiales > Neisseriaceae > Snodgrassella. The sequence continues at coordinate 22,754 of JAGGIK010000020.1, forward strand.
CCTTGTGACTTGGCTCACCATCAATATTGGCAATCAAACCAAAGCCACAATTTTCTCTAACCAAGGACTGGTCATATAATTTGGACATATCTACCCCCCTCTCGCTGCATTGATTGCAAAGTATAAATTAATTTAACAGAATGACTAACATACAAAAATTTAATGAGTTAAGTCAAAATTTTCTTTCACTAAGTTACAAAGAAAAACACCAAAAAAATCCTAAAATTTAGATTAATTAACTATATAAAAAAGATATTGAACCTTCAAATTATGCTTTATTAAGAAAAAACAGCCATTTTTCACTAAATTTCATATTTAAAATAAATAGTAAAAATTGGACAAAAAAATTTGCCATTGACAAAAAAATACCAATGACAAATTATTACAAATGAGAATAATTCCTATTTAAACAGTAGTATCAATCATTTACTCAATATATATAATTAATCACACATTTATATTTCATAAACTCTGAAATAATATTAATTAAATTATTTCTGTCCATAAGTACAAAAATATGCCGTATCCTGTAAAACTTTTACCGCAAATTTCTCACCGGCAGCCACCTCAAACTCCTCATTCTCATGATAAATGCGCCAGTCATTACTCCCCGGTAACAACACAGATAAGGCACCGGAAATCACTTTCATCGTTTCTAGCCGTTCTGTTGAAAATGTATAGTCACCCGGCTGCATCACGCCGACAGTAGCGGGCAAGGTAGCGGTTTTCATCGAAATTGAAATAACTTTGCCATCAAAATATTCATTAATGCGCATATTTAATCTCCTCAATTACACCAATTAGATCCTGCCTGAAAAAGACAGGAAGATAAATCCTATCTTCCTGTCTTAGCTTATTCTCCGACCACACCAGCCAATTCTGCCTGTGCATCAGCATGATAGCTAGAGCGAACCATTGCCCCAATAGCACCATGTTTAAAGCCCATTTCGTAGGCATGCTTTTCAAACGTTTTGAACTGCTCAGGCGTCACATAACGTAGCACCGGCAGATGACTATTACTCGGCTGCAAATATTGGCCAATGGTGATCATCTCTACATCATGTGCACGCAAGTCCTGCATCACTTGCAGAATTTCTTCATCAGTTTCACCCAGCCCCACCATTAAACCTGATTTCGTTGCCACTTCCGGCCGCAACGCCTTATATTCCTTCAGTAACTTTAATGAATGCAGATAATCAGCTCCCGGCCGTGCCTGCTTATACAACCGTGGCGCTGTTTCCAAATTGTGATTTAGCACATCAGGCGGCGTTTCGGCTAGAATCTGCAAAGCGGTTTCCAGTCGACCGCGAAAATCGGGTACCAGTACCTCAACTTGAGTGCGCGGACTGACTTCACGAATAGCCGTAATACAATTAGCAAAGTGCTGTGCACCACCATCACGCAGATCATCGCGGTCAACTGAAGTGATCACCACATAGCGCAGATTCATTGCCCTAACCGATTCAGCCAAATGCATCGGTTCAGCTGGATCAAGCGGATTAGGACGACCATGCCCCACATCACAGAACGGACAGCGACGGGTACAAATATCGCCCATAATCATAAAAGTCGCAGTCCCTTTGCTGAAACATTCACCAATATTGGGACAGCTTGCTTCTTCACATACCGTGTGCAGCTTCTGCTTGCGCACAATACTTTTAATTTCAAAAAATTTCTTATTACTGGGGAGTCTGGCACGAATCCAGTCCGGTTTTTTCAATTTTTCTTCCAGCGGTATAACCTTAATTGGAATACGCGCCATTTTTTCCGCACCCTTATGCTTAACCCCTTGGCTATTATCTTGACTCATAATACGACTTTCTGTGTAGATGGCCGCTCACAAAGCGGTGCATTCAATTGCAATATCAAATAATCGGTTAAACGATCTGCTACTTCTGCCAAAGATGGGCAAGGTTGGACCAGTGCAGCAAGCTGTGTCATCTCCAAACCAGCATATCCACATGGATTAATATGCTTAAATGGCGCCAAATCCATATTCACATTCAGCGCCAGCCCGTGATAAACCGCGCCTTGCTTAATACGTAAGCCAAGTGAGGCAATTTTTTGACCGTTTACATATACACCCGGGCGTTGAGGATCATTGACCCCTAAGACTCCATAATCAGCTAATGTAGCAATAATACTGTTTTCCAGCCTGCTGACCAATTCCCGTACAGTAATGTGCCGGCGCTTAAAATCAATCAACGTATACACCACCAACTGGCCGGGACCGTGGTAGGTGACCTGCCCACCTCGATCAATCTGCACCACGGGAATATCATCATGTACTAGAATATGTTCAGGTTTACCGGCCATACCCTGAGTAAAAACCGCCGGATGTTCCACCACCCAGAGCTCGTCTTCCGTGTGCTCAGAACGTGCAGCGGTAAATGCCTGCATCGATGCAAATACCGGCTCATAATCACGCAAACCCAGCTGTACCACTTTCATAATACAACTTTCACCATCGGATGCCCGCTCAATGCACGGTAAATATTATCCAGTTGTTGCTGACTTTCAGCGCGAATTACTACTGTTGCACTAATATAATTACCCTTGCTGCTTGGTCTGCTGCTGATATTAGTCTCAGCTGTTTCTGGTGCGTGCTGCTGCACCACCTTTAAAACCATCGCTGTAAATTCAGGATGCTGCTCACCCATTACCTTAATGGGAAAATCCTGAGGAAATTCCATAACACTGGTTTTCAGATTATCATTCATATCTGTACCTTTTCTGTTAGCCACCTTTTGTAACACGATAATGAACAGCAATACAGGCTAAAAAAGTAAAAAATTATAATGCAAAGCAAATAATGCTGCCATGTAGCACTCAGAAACGTCCGAGCAATGCATTCACTTCACCCTGTACAGCTTCCTCAACCATCATCGCTTTATGTGCCAAATAAGTGGACAGACCGCGTTCACGCAGTACACAACTTGGGCACACACCGCAACCACCAACAACACCATCGTAACAGGTGTGCGTATGTTCACGCACATAATCAAGATAACCCAGCTCATCTGCCAAAGCCCATGTCTGTGCCTTATCCAGATACATTAACGGCGTTAGCAAACGAAAATTATAGTCCATTGCCAGATTCAGCGTCACATTCATCGATTGCACAAAAACCTGCCGGCAATCAGGATAGCCAGAAAAATCAGTTTCACAAACACCAGCAATAATGTCATGGATACCCAGACCTTTTGCATAAATGGCGGCATACAGCAAAAACAAAGCATTACGTCCATCAACAAAAGTATTAGGCAAACTATCCGCCGGCGCCTCAATAGATTTTGTGGCATCCATTAACGCATTATGAGTAATGCCCTGCAATAATGATAAATCCATTACCATCTGCACAACACCCAGATCCTGAGCTATCCAGCGTGCCTTTTCCAGCTCAACTGCATGTCGTTGTCCATAAAGAAAAGTAATTGTCTGTACATTTTCACGACCATACTGATCAATCGCTTGTAGCAGACAGGTAGTTGAATCCTGACCGCCGGAAAAAATTACCAGCGCTTTGGCAAAACGTTTCATCAATTTTCCATTTTCTAGTTTTGGTTTCAGACAAGCCAGCTACCTACACTGACCCACCTGTCGTGGGAAGGTTGCGAACCACGGAAAGCACAATTATAAAACATTTGCGCAAAGAAACGGTTACTTCGCCCCGAACACCTGCAAAACAGGTAAAATACATCTTTTAAGCATTATTCATATAGATAACTAACCATGCTGGTATTGGGAATTGAATCATCCTGTGACGAAACTGGTGTTGCCCTCTACGACACCGATCACGGACTGTTAGCACATCAACTGCATACACAGATAGCCATGCACGCTGAATATGGCGGTGTTGTGCCGGAATTGGCCAGCCGTGACCATATTCGTCGCCTCACCCCATTAACACAAGCCTGCCTACAAGAGGCAGACACAACTCTTGCACAGATTGATGCCATAGCCTATACACAAGGGCCTGGTCTAGGAGGCGCTTTACTGGCCGGAGCCAGCTTTGCCAATGCCTTGGCGTTCGCCCTCAATAAACCCGTTATTCCTGTCCATCACCTTGAAGGTCATATGCTTTCGCCGCTGCTAAGCGAGCATAAACCCACCTTTCCATTTGTTGCTCTGCTCGTTTCCGGTGGTCATACCCAATTTATGGCCGTCAAAAACATCGGTGACTATATTTTACTGGGTGAAAGCATTGATGACGCTGCCGGAGAAGCTTTTGATAAAACAGCCAAACTTCTCGGACTGCCCTATCCCGGCGGCGCAAAATTATCCGAACTGGCCAAACTGGGACAGCCGGGTACTTTCAGCTTTCCTCGTCCGATGTTACATTCTCACGATCTGAACATGAGCTTTTCTGGTCTAAAAACCGCCGTTCTCACTGCCGTAAACAAAATCAAAAACGACACCGGTTGTACAGAAGAACTCCCGGAACAGACACGCAACAATATCTGTCTAGAATTTCAGAATGCAGTTGTCGACGTTCTGAGTACCAAAGCACGCCAGGCGCTGCAACAAACCGGCTATCGGCAACTGGTCGTCGCAGGTGGAGTTGGAGCCAACTGGCAACTACGTCAGACTTTAAGCCAGTTGCCAGGCATAGCGACCTTCTTTCCGCCCATGGCCTATTGTACCGACAATGGCGCCATGATTGCTTTTGCTGGTGCCATGCACCTAACCAATGCGCAGCCGGCAGGCAACTTTAATGTTCGCCCGCGCTGGTCGCTAAGCGAAATCGTGCACTAAGCTTCAGCCTACAGAACACGTATACTACTTACCATCATCACACATGATTGAAATTAAAAACCTTACTTTGCAGCGAGGTAACAAAACCTTGCTACAGAATGCCAACCTGAGCATCTACCCCGGTCAGCGCGTTGCCTTGATTGGCAAAAACGGCAGCGGCAAATCCAGCCTGTTTGCCTTAATTGAAGGCAAAATCAACTACGACAGCGGTGACTTTCGCCTACCCAAGCATTGGAAACCAGCTACCGTCAAACAAGAAACACCTGCACTGGACATCGCAGCCATCGATTTTGTGCTACAGGGCGATATTGAATTACAGCAACTACAACTTGAACTGCGACATGCCGAAGAAAGGAACGAAGGCATCCGACAAGGCGAATTACATGCCCGTCTGGAAGAAATCGATGCCTACAGCGCACCGGCGCGAGCAGCCAAATTGCTTACCGGACTGGGCTTTTCCCAGCAGGAACAGCTCCAACCGGTTAGATCATTTAGTGGGGGCTGGCGTATGCGCCTTAATCTGGCGCAGGCATTAATGTATCGTACCGAACTACTCTTATTAGACGAACCGACCAACCACCTAGATCTAGAAACCGTGTTGTGGCTGGAAAACCATCTTGCCAGTATTAATACCACCCAGATCATTATTTCCCATGATCGCGACTTTCTCAACGCCACCACCAACATTACCGTTGAGCTGGCTCAGCAGCAACTAACCCTGTACGGCGGCAACTACGACTTTTACCAGCAGGAACGCGCCCAACGCCTCAGCCAGCAACAAAACGCCTATCTCAAACAACAGGCACATATCCAACATTTGGAAGCTTTTATCAACCGCTTTAAAGCTAAAGCGACCAAAGCAGTACAGGCACAAAGCCGCATCAAAGCGCTGGCGAAATTGGAACGCATTGCCCCAGCTCATCTGGATAGCGAATTCTCTTTCACATTCAACCAGCCCGAGCATTTACCCAACCCGCTGCTCAAACTGGAAAATCTTAGCCTCGGTTACAGTGACAAAACCATTCTGCACAACATCAGCCTGTCCGTACAATCAGGGGCGCGCTATGGCCTACTGGGGGTCAATGGCAGCGGTAAATCCACCTTGATAAAAGCCATTTCTGGCTCACTATCGCCACAGGCCGGCCAGATCATTCGCGCCGAAAAACTTAAAATCGGCTACTTTGCTCAACATCAGCTCGAAACCCTACGCGCCGACCAAAGTCCAGTGTGGCATATTCAGCAGCTATCGCCACAAGTACGTGAACAGGAAATCCGCAACTATCTTGGCAGCTTTGCCTTTATCGGCGAAATGGCGCTAGAGCCTATCGCCCCATTTTCCGGCGGCGAAAAAGCACGGTTAGCACTAGCCATGATCGTCTGGCAAAAACCCAATTTACTGTTACTGGACGAGCCAACCAATCATCTCGACCTTGATATGCGTCATGCCTTGACCATTGCCTTACAAAGTTTTCAAGGTGCTTTGATTGTCGTATCTCATGACCGCAGTTTACTCGAATCCACTACCGATTCATTTATCTACCTAAATCAGGGTACTTTGCACCATTTCGATGGCGATCTCAACAACTACCGTCAGTGGCGCCTGACGCAAGAACAAAACCATAACGAACTTTTGCACGCTTCAAGTGATAGCATAAATCGTAAAGAACAAAAAAAACAGCAAGCACAACAACGTCAGCAAAAAGCACGTCTAATCAAACCATTATTAGCCAACATCGAAAAGGCCGAACACGAAATGGATCGTTTGCAGCAACAGCTACAGCAATATGAGCAATTTCTAGCCAATGAAGAAGCCTACCTTGACGAAAACAAAACAAAATTACAACAAACTATTACCCAATTAAGCGAAGTCAAAGTAAAATTAGCACAAATTGAAGAAAAATGGCTTGAATGGCAGCAACAGATTGAAGCCATAAACCAAACACATCTTATTGATGCATAAGGTATAAAAATGAAGCAATATCAATTAATATCTGCACTAATTATGACCATTGGTCTGCTCAATACCTTCATTGCCGAGGCAAAAGTGTATACTTGCCTGCAAAACGGTCAAGTTGTCTACACCTCCAAACCCAGTGGCAACTGTGCTGAGGCCAAACTTCCTGCTATCGGCAGTTACAGCCATGCTCCACGCCCAAAAGTAGCATCCTCCAACATTGCTACTCGCCCACGCAATACATCTACCCGCGTCGCTACTGCCTACAAAGGGCCACAACCATCTGTGAGTATCGTTCCTAAAGGCAGTGACAATACCCGTAAGGCTATTTTGCAACAGGAATTAACCAATGAACGCAATGCCTTGGCTCAGGCACAACAGGCACTTAATCGCAGCCGTACCGGTAAAGGTGGTAATATAACCGAACTGCAAAGTGCTGTACTTGACCGGCAACAAAACATACAGGCCATACAGCGCGAACTTGGCCGTATGTAAACAAAACCATACAGGATAAATTCATTATGAATACAAAGCTCATATTCGCTGCATTATGCTCCATAATTAGTACGGCTTCCATCGCTCAGGTTTACGAATGTATTGACAGTCGTGGCTACCGCAGCTATTCAGAGTCTCCGAATGGTAAAAACTGCAAAGTGACCAATACCTCAACTGGATCATTTTCCGTTATTCAGTCTTACAAACCTCCTGTTGAAAGCCAAAATTTTGAAAATAATCACAATAACTACAAAAAACCAGCAGAATCTTCTGCAGTACAAATAGCACGTCAGAATTTGAAAGACGCCCAAAAAGCACTTGAAGAAGGCAAAAAAATTCGCCTAGGCCGAGAGCGTAACTACGTATTTTACCTGAACCGCATCAAAGGACTAGAAGAGAATGTGCAAGCGCGCCAGGAAGAATTAAATAAAGCCATCAGCCAACAGCAATAATTTAGGGCTAATATCATCTGTTGCCAGATCCCAATCTTTCTGGTAACAGAATGAACACAAACACCGCTTAATACATAATAGCCCCAGCAACCCGACAGCACACAAACACCGCATTCTTGCGCTGAATAAACCAAATCAACTTACTGATAAATAAATGAAAAAACACAGTAAAGATCATAAATTACCACAAAATCATAACACCCGCACACCACATTATCATCAAACCGATAGTGTTAGCAGCTAATTGTGCTAATAATATTTGTTGCTAAATTACCCTTCATAATCTGCATTAATCCTATCTCCCACAATCCCCCGCCTATATATAAAAATCTTTTTCCCTAGCCCACCGTTTATTAAAGTTCAATAACATTAGCCATCTGCTAAAATTTATCTAGAGTGAGCGCGTTATACTATTTACATTCACAATATTGGCTCATCACCAATCGTTCCAGCCCTAGATTAAGTTGATTCAATTCTTTTATTGAATAAGGCTTAACTACACAAAATAGGCACAATCTGAAAGTAATACATCCTAATCTATTATTCAACAAAACGTGTCATACCTTTTCAACCATCCATCTAAATAAATTTATATCTAAAATAAACCTAATAGTTTTAGATTATTTATATTACTAAAATCGTCGCTGTAGTTTCAAAACCTCATCAATAACATCCATAGCATGGACAAATACCAAATTAAACGAATCCTGTTTTTCAGCAAGCAAAATAAACACATTGGGATAACTATTCTACCGGAACAAAGGTGTAACGCACTGATATTACTAAAATCATTTTAAATAATACAACCGCCAGATAAACACTTGCTCACAATTGAGAATTTAAAACAATCAGTGTAAAAAAAGAATTGATGATTTCTTGAATATTTTTTCAACCTGCATCAATTCTTTTATCCTAATTTGCAATAAGAAATAGCATATTTTTAACCAATACAAAAAAATGAGAGTGCCTTTTTCCACCGTCAAAATAAATAGAAAATTTAGATTTAACTAAGCATTGGTAGAATAAAGAGCAACATCCATATTAGCCCAAAAGCGACCTGATAAATACAACACATACCGTCTTACATATTAAGACATATATTTACCAGAAAAAATCAAAACTCAATACAATTACCAATAAAATCTTTCCAAACTTCTTATTTCTTAATGAATTAATTATTTAATAGCAGCAAATTACTGACTCTCGTCCTCAAATATGTTGCTATATTAAACACGCTTGGCATCATCAAAAAAACCGAACTTTAATTTCCAATCCGGCCAGTAGCAAAAATAACCATGCCCATCAGTTAAACTTTAAGCCAATCTCTTTTGCGCGCCCCCCTTAAAACAGACTAATTTAACGAATAAATAGCAAAAAGCCCTTAACATTTACCCGTCACGATAAATACCAAGGGCAATACTGACTAAACTAATAAATCATTATTCCATTTTCGGATGCAAATCAACATACTGCTGTTTGCGTTTTTCCAGCTCCTGAATCTGCTTGTGCAAACGGGCGATGGCAGCATCAATATCGTCCACACTCTGCTCAATATGCTCATACGTTTCAGCCAGCAACTCGCGGGCTTCCTTTTTATTCGAAGCCGAAGGAGAGACGCCACGCAATGGACGGTTAGCTGTTTCTTTCAGATAAATACCGGTAACAATTCCGATACCCCCCACCGCCATCAGATAATAGGCCGGAATAAACAAATTATCAGTGGCATCCACCAGTGCCGCGGCGATAGTCGGCGTTAAACCGGCAACAATAATCGCAATATTAAAAGCACTCGCCAGTGCACTGTAGCGGATACGCGTAGGAAACAGCGCCGGTAAAGTTGATGCCATCACCCCAGTAAAGCAATTCAGAATCAGTGCCAGAATAAACAGGCCAAGAAAAATCAGTCCTACCTTGCCACTGGTAATCAGCTGAAAACAGGGAATG
>JAGGIK010000021.1 GCA_024103515.1 Snodgrassella sp.
GGCTTATGCTTATTGGTACAATCATCAACGGTTACATTCGTCGTTGGGCTATTTGCCTGAGGTAGAATTTAACAAACGGCTACCCCTTAATTTTGTTGTTTGAATAGGTGTTGCCATTCCAACTTCCGTATGTAAAAAGCCTATCTATTGGTTCTGTTAATTAATTATGATTTAAGACAACATGAGGGTTATGATCATTAGGATAATTACAATAATGTATTTCTCCTTCGAGAGTTACTTCTCTTTCGCTTGCTACCTCAGATATTTTAATTATTGCAGTATTCCAAACTTCTTCACAGAGATTTTTAATTTCTGTTTGTGATAGTCCAGAAAAATTATTTTTTAGCTTCAATATATATGTTGTAAGCATTTTTTTGAATTTGCTAACCTATTCAAATCTTCATTAAAGATATCCATTCATTCAGGATTACCTTTTAGCAATTTAATCCCACATTTTTCGGTGTAATTCTGCTATCAGCCTTAAAAACACCTTTAATGGATTTTGCTAATTGCGTTATTTCAGATTTGTTTTACAAATTCATTAAGACTTGCATTCGCTTTTGCAGTTTTTTCGGAAACTTTAGCAAAGGCAGCACTGGTTTAATTTAAATTTAATAATTAAAATCATTATTTGTCTATTCTGCTGCTGTTGTTTATTTGTCCCTATAAAATGCCTATTAGCGATTAAAATTGCAATAGGATAGAAATGCTGAACCAAACAGCTATAAGGCGAACCGATAAATGCTCGCCTTATTACTGTTCTTAATTATACTACTGCACGCGGATATGAATAAATGGCACAGAATCCCGTTCGAAACTGTCCTTATATTTATCTAACATAATTGGCGGGCTGTGATCGCCTACCACAATAATGTCCGTTTCCTTAAACCCATTCGCTTTAATTTCATCAGCCACTATCTGAAAAAACTGGTGCTGCAAATTTAGATTACGGCAGGCCTCTTCACGGCCTTCAAATAAGGCCTGTTTACAATCAAACCGATTTTGACCCAGCATATCACGCTCTGAATAAGGATGGTGAGTATTGAGCGTGAGCCAGTAAATAAATGATTTATCTTTAGCTTCTCTATTAGCAATAGAAATATCATGCACAATATTATAATCACAGGCTCCCGGATAAGAATGGCATTGCTGAATATTACTAAATTGTGGAAAAAATCGGGCATTTTGTAATCCCATATGCGGGTACCAGTCCTTACGATCATACATTTTAGCGTAAGAAGCATGAAAGGCCTGCACCTGGTAGCCTTGCTTTTGCAGCCGAAGAGGAACACACTGCTCAAATTTTTTATAAGGACCAAGAACAAAATTAGGACTTTTGGCTTTTAAATCGCAGAGTTCACGTATTTCTCCCATAATGGTACTGTGTTCTGCTGGATTCTGTCCTTGTGCAATAAATTGTACATTCGGCAAATCTAATAATGGCGCATAGACCGAAGGATTAATCTTTTTGCCATCAGGAATAAAGATTCCCCAAGACTCATTAAGTATAAATAATATTTTTTTGGGTGGCTGCTGCATATTAATTTGTTTTTGTAAGACACCACCATTTGGCCAATCATAAAATTCTGGTTTCAGGGTTCCGCGCCAAAAAAACTCTCGATTAAATTTTAGATTTTGAATAGTCTCATAATAGCTGCCCCACCAACCTGTCGTCACATAGCGACTGGAAAGATTGACACCACGATAATCGAAAAAAAATACATTAAAGATTAAATATAAACCTGCTAACGGCAAAACCATTTTGGGCGAAGCAAAGCGCGCTATATATTTAATAATTATGAATTGGCTTACAACCAAATATAACAGCAAGATCGCAATATATAACCAATACAACCTCGGAGCTTCGGGTAAAAATCGTAACAGGCCTATAAATTCTATTAAATTATCATAATGATAAAACTGTTTGATCCAATATAACAGATCAATAATATATATTCCTGTATAGGCTAGAGAAAAAAGGATTAAAGCCCATTTTTTTCGCAAGCACAATAGTGGTAAAATCCAAATATATTCCAATACTATAACATAGCGCTGTGAAAAAGCTAAAGCATTAAATAACCAAAAGAAGCCATTATTTATTAATAAGTAGAAAACTAGTAAGATCCATAATCGCAGTGGGAAGTAGTTCCTTATCACCCTTATTAATTTTGAAAAAAATGGAAATTGAGCGTGCAGATTCATTGTTGCGTTTCTATTTTAGAAAATTACAAATAATTAATTGATTACAACTGATATAACTCTAATTTATTTTTGCCGGGTTAATATTAATCAGTATTCAATCATTATGAGTAATAAATAATGATTTCAGGCGGATTACATTAGCATAATCAATAATAAATAAAGCCGCTTAAATAGCGGCTTTGAGTTATTCCCAGACTTACTTAAATCTTCAAATTATTTAAAGATAAGCTTTAGGAATATATTTATCATCCATATCAGTATCGGAGTTTTTCTTCAAAGAACCATTTTTCAACACATCCAGTACCAGTTTTTTGCCCTTAATGGCAGCTGATACATTGTCACCATTCACTTTATAAGTGATAGTACAACCAGTTATAGACAAAGCGGAACCTGAAGCTATATTTCCAGCTACAGTACCATCTATTGTCGCAGTACCATATTTACCTTTTTGGGTATCAACTGGGCTTTTATCACCTGTAGTACATTTGGAATTTTGCAAATTATCAATCACTTGCGTTTTCAATCCCGCAGCCAGGCTAGATGCTTCGGTTGCCTGTGAACGAGCGATGTAGTCAGAATAGGCAGGTACTGCAATAGCGGCCAAAATACCGATAATCGCAATAACGATCATCAATTCAATTAATGTAAAACCTTTTTGTAAAGATTTCATTTTTCACTCCTTCGGAGGTTTAAAGTTAAAAATGTACTGCATTTCAATTTAAAATTGATCAGTTTTCGTAAACAAGAGGCTAGTACTTCTTGCCCTACTCACTTCACTAAAAGTACTAGCACATGCCGTGCCAGTTTTAAAAAAATACACCAAATTATTTTAAGAATATGTTAATTAAACCATTTATCACCGTGAATGATAACTACGTGAAAAATCAGATGCTATACATAATTTAAATATGGAAACTGATTTTTTTATTTTCTTTCATTAAAACAAATTAAGAAATAGGGTGATTTCAGAGGCTCGTTGCTACTACCCTCGCTTATCTTCACCTGTGCTGATTTAATGCAGATAATAGGTGTGCATGTAGTTCAATACTGCAGCAAGCATTGTTGTTTGAACGCTGGTATGACCGACACCTGCTTCGATATTAATGTAGTCAATTTTGTGCTGGGCAGACCAAACGGACAGTGAGCCGTCATCTTGTACTTTCTCATTATCTTGCCATACGACGTTAAAACCACGTTGCGATAGAAAATCAAATGCTTGCTGTGTTGTCACAAAGAAAAAATCATGGGGATTCTGATCAGGATTGATTGCAATTTGCCGCACATCATTAGCTTTTGTCGCTGTCGGCCTATAGTGCAGCACTGACAATCCATTTGCGTGATTATTATGTATGGCGACAATCAGCTTAGCCTGATGCAGATAGCGATTCAGCAGTTGTTGTACTGCCTGAGTCAATTGATCCATGGCCAGATTGCAATCACCCTGTTGACACTTTAACGCTTTCTTACGCCCGGATATTGTAAATATTCTATTTGGGTCAAAATGATAGCTTACGTTGATATTTTTAATACTGATCTCACGCTGTCCTCCATGCGGCAAGTCAACTAAACAGCCTTGCTCTAAGTTATCCAGTGTCTGTATAGCAACTTGTCTGGCCGTCTGTTCATCATCATGTACATGTATCCATACAATCTGTGGCCAAGGTTTACCGGCACAGATTTGTCTGACAGGCAGGACTATCTGCTGGTTTTGTCCATCCTCAGCCTGATAATCACTGCTCTGTGCACCAGTCTGGTTAGTTATAAACAGGAATATTAAAGCCAGACAATAGTGCATCAACGATAAAAAATGTTTAGGCATAATTAATGATATTAATTTGATTTAATTAACTTTTCACTATAAAAATAAGGAAATCATGTGTGAGCGGTAACCTATTAAAGCATGCCGACGCAAAATTGAATAGGGAGTTAATTTTCTGGTTAATTTATTCTTTTTTGCTGTGTTAACTTTTAAGCAGTTGTTTTAACAATCAACATAAAATCTGTGTATCCAAATCAAGGAAACTGCCATTTTTTGTCACTTTACACTCATTTATGTAATCAGGTGCAAATCAGATTAAATGTTTATGTCGCTTATTATGGGTTGAACAGATTCAGATTTTATTTGCAATTAATAATAATTCTCATTATTATTAACTTCCTTTAATTTTTGTGGTTTTTTTTATGTCTAATTTAACTCCTCCTATTTTTAAATTGGCTTTAATTCCACTGCTGTTATCAAGCTACTTGTCTTTTGCTGAAGAGGAAACAGCGACTAAGCTTGATGATATATATGTCACCGCTGAAAAGCAGGTAAAACAATCTCTTGGTGTTTCAAAACTGGATACTCAGGATATTGAACGCAAAATACCGGTGAATGACATATCTGAGCTGGTGCGTACTATGCCCGGTGTCAATCTTACTGGCAATACTGCTTCGGGACAGCATGGTAATAAACGCCAGATTGATATCCGCGGCATGGGGCCGGAAAATACTCTGATTATGATTGATGGTCGTCCAGTGACTTCGCGCAATAGTGCGCGAATGAGCTGGCGTGGTGAGCGGGATACGATTGGTGATAGTAATTGGGTGCCGGCCGCAGAAATTCAGTTTATCGAAGTAATCCGTGGGCCGGCCGCTGCGCGCTATGGTTCTGGTGCTGCAGGCGGTGTGGTGAATATTGTGACCAAAAAGGTCAGTAATGAATTTCATGGGTCTATTGATGCTTATATGAATCTACCAGCCGATCATAAAGAAGGTGATACCAATCGTATTGGCTTTGATTTAAGCGGCCCACTGCTTAAAGATAAATTAAGTTTTCGCTTATATGGTAATTTAAACCGAACTGATGCTGATTCGCCTTATATTAATCAGCGCCATCTTACTATGAACAATAGATCGATGGTGGCTGGACAAGAGGGTTTGATCAATAAGGATGTTGGCGGACGGCTGGTCTGGCGCCATTCGCCAGCACAAACGTTAACGCTGGATGGCCATTTCAGCCGACAGGGTAATCGCTATAATGGTGATGGCCCCAACAATATGCAAACCGATTACACTCAAAGTTTATGGGGCAAGGAAACGCGACGGCTGTACCGGCAAAGTTTTGCCCTGACCCATGAAGGAATTTGGGATTGGGGTGATACTAAACTGGTGGCACAATATGATAAAACCACAAATAGTCATTGTTCCGAAGCTTTAGCTGGTGGTCCCGAAGGTTTATGTCAGAATTTGGGGACTGAAAATATTAGCTATACTGATAGTATTCTGACAACCAAGCGTTTCACGGGTGAAGTGCACATTCCGTTTGAGTTTGGTGTATCCCATGTCTTGACCATGGGGGCAGAATATCAGCATGACAAGCTGAATGACCCCGATGGTTTGCGACGGATGTATCTGCCTGGAGCCATTTATCCGGCCGCGGACAATCACACTCCAAGTCTAAGCAGTTGGGCAGGCTATGTAGAAGACAACATCAGCTTGACGGATAAATTAAAGCTGGTACCAATGCTGCGTTATGATCACAATAATAAAACTGGGGGAAATGTGAGTCCTGCGTTGAATATGGCTTGGCAGTTGCATCCGAACTGGCTGCTTAAAGGCGGCATTGCTCGGGCTTATAAGGTACCGAATTTATATCAAAGTACAGATAGTTATATGCTGTACAGTCGCGGTAATGGCTGTGCAACCTCTTCCGGTGGCGGTCGCGGCTGTTATCTGATTGGCAACAGTAATCTAAAACCGGAAACCAGTATCAATAAGGAATTGGGCTTTGAGTTCAATCAAAATGGTTATTTGGCTTCACTGGCTTATTTCCGCAATGATTATAAAAACAAGATCGAAGCAGGCCGACAAATTGTCTTTACTGGCAGTACGGTAAAAGACGGCAAATCAGGCGGATATGATTATTTTGAATGGACTAATACTCGCAAAGCGGTGGTTGAAGGACTTGAAGGCCATTTAACTCTCCCTTTATCCGCCAAGCTTAAATGGGTCAATAATTTTACTTATATGTTTAACTCAAAAAATAAGGAAACCGGCAATCCTTTGTCTGTCATTCCTAAGTATACGGTCAATTCTTCTCTGTCTTGGACACCAACCGAAAAATGGGATACCTTGCTCACTTATACATATTATGGTCGGCAAAAACCCCGCACCGTCCCTGTCAACCCTGTGGAGGCAGGACGCGGTAAAGGTGGACAAGGTTCTATTGGTCTGAGCGGAGAAGAAATTGGCCGTTATGGTATTTGGGGTATTTCTGCCGGTTATGCTGTTAATAAAAATATTCATGTTAGAGCAGGCATGTCAAATATTTTTAATAAACGTATTTATGCCTCTACTTTGCTCGGTACGGCTTATACTTATAATGAACGCGGTCGGGCTGTGTGGGGAAATATGAAGGTTTCCTTCTAACGCTCTGCTGCATCAGGTTGTGGTAACGGCAAGTGGTTATGGCCAGTTTTTTTATCCGTGACTTATGCAAAAAAATCAGCTATAGTAATCAAATAGGAATGATTATTATTTTTATAATCTCTATAGAGAAACTTCTATTTGAAATGTTAGTTAGCTGATTAATTGTGTCAGCCAACTCATCCGTGAATGAATTTTACTGGGGTAGACCATGTGTTGTTTTGAAGTTATGGAAATTTGTTACTCAACTGTTATGTTGTCTGTATACGATTATTAAGACAACTCAACCGGCAAGAAGATGGAAAATGCGTCAGGTCATTATTTTTTTATTCATGTTTTTTATGGCTCTAATTTTGCATAATACAGCTAAAGCTCAGCCCAATCTAAATCAGATGGTTAATCTTAACGTGTTAAAGCAGCAAAACAGTGGCTATCGTTTTGTTACTTTGCCACTAACATCGCAAGATGGCCTGCGCCATTATCGTATTTACATTGCTATTCCAGATCACCCAGCACCCAAGGAGGGGTTTCCAACTTTTTATGCTCTTGATGGCAATGCTGTTCTGGATTTTCTCACGCCGGCCAATATGCAGCAACTGAGCAAACGATCACATCCTCCGGTGCTAATATTGTTGGGTAATGCTATTGATAAGCGATTCGATGTGATGGCGCGCGCCTATGATTATACAATCGCACCAGCTAATGACAATATTGATCCGCTTGATTCGACGCGGTTAAACGGTGGTGCAGATGTTTTTCTCGATTTTATCCAAAATCAGGTGATGCCTGCTGTGCAACAACAGGTACAGGTTAATCAGCATGAGCAAACTCTATGGGGACATTCCTACGGTGGTTTATTTGTGTTACACGCCCTTTTGGCCAAGCCGGATCTCTTTCAACATTATATTGCAGCCGATCCCTCAATTTGGTTGCATGCAGAGCTGATACAGGCAGAAGCTGTAGCCTTGTTACAAAGCAAAACTGCTTTGTCTTCCAGCAGCCTGTGGATTTTAAATAGTAAGCTTAAAATCAATAAGTCAACAAAAAATCCACAAGTTGCAGCACGCATTAAAATGCGTAATGATCAAATGGCCAAACAAGGGGATTTGGGTAATGAGCTGATCAGTCAGCTGCAGCAATATACTGATTTAAAGGTTAGATATGAGCATTACCCGCAGGAAAACCATGGTTCAATGTTTGGAAAAAGTTTGCAACTGGCACTTTTTCAATCTATGTCAAAGAAATAATAATGAAAAAAAACTTATCCCATCATGCTTATCTGGTACAGATACACGATATGATCGATTTGAGCCCAAGTCTACGTCGTTTGGTGGTGTACAGTCCTGATCTAGCACAATATCCTTTTCAATTTAATGGTGCACATATTAAAATTTTCCTGGCCTGCCCCAGCCAGCGTCAACCGCAACTACCGCAATTTTCTAATCATGGTTTTCACTGGACTGATCCGGTCAATAAGCCTATTGTGCGTACTTATACTTTGCGTGACTATGATGCGCAGACATGTACCATCAGTATCGACTTTGTAAAACATGGCTACAGCGGACCAGCATCCGTATTTGCCCAGAAGGCTCAATTTGGTGACCTACTTGGTATCAGTTCTCCGGGTGGCCCTACACCCATGCTTAAACCAGCCGCACGGTATTTATTTGTGGCTGATATTACTGCTTTGCCGGCTGTGCAAGCGCTCTTAGCCGATATTCATTCGGCGGCTGAAGGTGATGTGATTTTGCTTTTACCACAAGCTGATGATTTACCTGCCACACTTCCATTACCAGCAAGGATGCGTTTACATCCATTTTATGGCCATTTGTCTCAAATTCCGTTATTGGTCAACTCTGTAGCCAGCTTATCTCCTCTCGGTAAAAACGATTTTGCTTGGGTTGCTGGCGAAGCATCACTGGTACTGCCCATCCGAGCAATACTGCGAGAGCAATGGCAATTACCACCGCAACGCCATTACGCCGTCCCTTACTGGCGTCAGGGCGAAAATGAAGAAAGTTACCATGCTACACGCCATCAGTATATCGATACCTAAGCTTTCGGCGGCCATCTCGTTTTTATTCAAGCTGTAAAATTATTATCAACAATAATGATAGGAAAAACCAAAATGCTTAAACTTTGCTGCAAACCCCTTGTCTTGTCAGTGTTGGCGCTATCTCTACTCTCAGCCTGTGGTGAGAAAAAAGGTGATAATAGTAATGCTGTTAACGCTTCTGCACCAGCCCATGCCACTCATTCAGCATCCACTGATGTAGTTAACGGACCAACAATAACCATTAATACCGCACGTGGTCCCATGGTAGTGCCGCAAAATCCAGCCAAGGTGGTGGTGTTTGATATGGCAACATTGGATGATTTACAGGCTTTGCAGGTGCCAGTTAGCGGCGCGCCACAAAAGGTTCTGGTACCGTATCTGCAAGATACGTTGAAATCGGTCAGCAACGTCGGCACTCTGTTTGAACCAGATTTAGAAGCGCTCAATGCCCTAAAACCCCAGCTTGTCATCATTGCTGGTCGCAGTGCACCAAAATACGATGAACTTTCAGCACTTGCCCCAACAATAGATATGTCTGATAGTGGACAGGATTTAATCGGTGACGGATTAAAGAGGCTTGACAGCTACGGTAAATTATTTAAGAAAGAATCCGCAGCCCAAAAACTGCGTGAGGATATTCAGAATTTGCTTAGCGAAACTCAGCAAACCGCTAAGGGTAAAGGCAATGGGCTGATACTGATGGTCAATGCCGGCAAACTTTCTGCATTTGGTTCAGCATCTCGCTTTGGCTGGATTCATACTCAGGTGGGTATTCCGGCAGCCGATAGCCATATTCCGGCCTCACCACACGGCCAGTCTGTGTCATTTGAATATGTACAGAAAACCGATCCAGATTGGATTTTTGTTATTGACCGCACTGCTGCAATTGGAGAAGAAGGTAAAACGGCTCAAGCCGTACTGGATAACGATTTAGTCCGTCAATCTAAAGCCTGGAAAAAAGGTCATATTATTTATCTGAGCAGTGCTGCTTATCTGGCCGCTGGCGGTGTGCAGCAAATAAAAACTGACTTAACCAATATCAAAGCTGCCTTAGCTAAATAAATCATATTGTATCCGCCTATAAACAGGTTACACTTTAACGATTAGTTTAGTGTTTAAAGGGTATACCTGTTTTCAGTTTCCCTGCTTATTCTATGTTGCGCTCCTCCCAAATAAACACGATAAATTTATTACTGTTGCCATGGTTACTGTTTATCAGTATCAGTATTGGCGCAGCCAACTTTAATTGGGGCAATCTTTTCACCAATGGCGATAGCCTCTCGCTGCTGCTTTACAGTCGCCTACCACGTACATTGGCTATTATATTAACCGGCGCAACCTTGGCTGTGGCCGGTATGGTTTTACAGATAGTTTTACATAATCGTTTTCTTGAACCCAATATGGTCGGGGCTACCCAAAGTGCGGCACTTGGGGTGTTGTTGATATCCATCTGTTATCCTCAGGCATCGCAACTGACCAAAATGAGCTGTGCCAGCGTGGCGGCACTGTTGGGTATGACTTTGTTCATCATATTATTTAGGCGTTTGCCGCCACAACGACATATCATGATTCCATTAATCGGGATTATTTATGGCAGTATTATTGAAGCAGTAGTTAATTTTATTGGCATCGAAACCAATACTATGCAATTACTTGCTGTTTGGTTTGCCGGTGATTTTTCAGCAGTGCTGGCCGGACGCTATGAATTGCTGTGGTTAACCGCCACCATGGCCATCGTGATGTATATTTTAGCCGACCGCCTCACCATAGCCGGATTGGGACGGAATATTAGTGTTAGTCTGGGTATTAGTTATGCACAAATGATGTGGATAGCCTTATTCACGGTTGCGATGATCACCGCCATTGTTGTGGTCACTGTCGGGCAGATTCCATTTATCGGACTGGTGGTACCCAATATTGTTTCCCGGTTAGCAGGTGATCGCTTACGGCAGAATCTACCCTCTGTTGCACTGCTAGGTGCCAATGCTCTGCTGGTGTGTGACATTATCGGCCGTACTATAGACCCGCCCTATGAGGTACCGGTATCGATGATCTTTGGAATTGTCGGAACCATTATTTTCTTGTATTTGTTGTTTAAAAGGCCGCCCATTCATGCTGCTTAGCTCTCCTTTACCGTCATATCGTTCCGGCACCCGCTTTCTCAGTATACTGGCTATTGGCTTAGTGGTGGCCAGTATCTGGTTTATGACTTTTGGGGTAAAAGGAAACTGGGATTTTGTTTTACAGCTTCGTGGCAAAAAACTGCTGATGCTGTTAACTGTAGCTTATGCAGTTGGTGTGTCTACGTTGTTGTTTCAGACTCTAACCCATAACCCGATTCTCACCCCCGGTCTACTGGGCTATGATTCACTGTACCTTTTGCTACAAACCATTACTGTATTTGCGCTGGGTGCCGTCGGATATACCCGTATCGAAGCAATAAATAAATTTATTGTTGAAGCACCGCTCATGATGGCCGCTTCCTTATTATTGTTTCGCACCCTTAGTCAAAACAGTTATGGTGATCTGTCCCGACTGATCCTTACCGGCATGATTTTTGGCGTGATGTTCCGTAGCTGTAACAGCCTGTTACAACGTCTGCTGGATCCCACTGTGTTTACCGTTGCGCAAACCAGCTATTTTGCCCAGTTTACCTCTGTTAAAGTCAGCATGCTATGCATCGGCAGCATAATCATGCTCTTGAGCTTTATCTGGATTTGGCGCTTACGCAAGCAGCTAGATGTATTAATGCTCGGACGTGATGCTACTATTGCGCTAGGGATCGATTATGTTCGTCTAAGTCGACAACTATTACTGTGGATAGCCTTGCTCGTTTCCGTTTCTACAGCTCTGGTAGGACCAGTAAGCTTTTTTGGGCTGTTGATATGTGCTTTAGTCAATGTCTGTGTCCCCAATATGAGACATTCTTTGCGGATACCAGCAGCGTTTCTGGTAGCCGCCTTGGTATTAATAGTTGGTCAATTCCTGTTTGAACACCTACTTGGTATGCAGGGCGTATTAAGTGTGGTCATTGAATTTTGTGGCGGTATGGTTTTTCTTTGGCTGGTTTTGGGTCGCAGAAAATAAAGTTTCGATGAGCTCGGTTGAATTATATATAGTCTGAATATGATGTCAGGTTATTTATACTAAGTATTTTGCTTTTTCTATTAGTTTTACTTTTTGCAGCACATTTTTTTTGATTTGTAACACTTTAAATTTTAGGATGATTTGAATTGATCAATAAAGATTTATATTGATAGTTATTTTTCAACTATAAATTAATGAATAAATAATTATGTTAAAATATTTTAAACTTTAATCAAGCTTGATATCATTTAATATTAGTAATTTATAATATTATTCGTAGGAAGAGATTAACCGATAAAACCATAGTTTATAACTATTGATTTATTCAGGCTAAAGTCAAATAGTAATGATGAAATTTTTATTATAGAAACTTTTAAGCTGTGCTGGCTTGCAAGGGTATATATAATCAGTTGTTTGTTCGAAAGTTCACTATCCCCAAATGCATGAAGGCTTTTCCCAGAACGTTAACATTTTCTATGTTCAATCGTATGGTGCAATAGGCAATTTGCTGGTTTTCAATTCATTTAGAGATGGTTTTTTTGATGTTTATTACCCATTGGATTGAGATGACGATGATTCAAATCTGCAATAGGAGTACTATAGATTAAAAACTTAGTGGCCAGTGCTTAGTCATCATTCAGCAATTGTTAAAGCAGTTATTCATTTGTTTGCCTGAATAAACTTTTAAAATAACATACTACAAAATTCAGCGATTTCATAAATTACTATCAGAATTATCTAAATACCATTATGATTAGCATTAATAACGTAAATCACCACATCAATGGCACCTCCATTCTTCACAATATTAGTTTCACCATACCGGATAAAAGCATTACTGCGCTAATTGGTCCCAATGGTGCGGGCAAATCAACTCTGTTTTCCTTAATTGCCCGTCTACAGCCACTGCAGCATGGCAGTATCCATATTGATCAACTTGATGTCAGTCACAGCAACTCTACGGCTATTGCCCAAAAACTGGCGATACTGTCACAAGACAATCATATTCACAGTCGTATCACCGTGCGTGATTTACTGCTGTTTGGCCGTTATCCGCACAATCAGGGACATGTTAGCAATCAAGATCAACTCATCGTCGATCAGGTATTACAGTGCTTTGAGCTGGAAACATTGCAACACCGCTATCTAAGTACATTGTCTGGCGGACAGCGTCAACGTGCACTGGTCGCCATGACTTTTTGCCAGCAAACCAAACATGTTATTCTGGACGAACCGCTCAATAATCTCGATATGTATCATGCCCGTGAGCTGATGCGTTTATTGCGTCAGCTTACCAATGAACAAGGATTGACTACCATTATGGTCGTGCACGATATCAATATGGCCGCAGGTTATGCTGACCATATAGTTGCTTTAAAAAATGGTCAGGTCATTATACAAGGTACGCCACAGCAAATCATGACCAAGGACAATATCAAAACCATTTTTAATCTGGATGCTGAGGTTGTTATACATAAGGACAAACCACTGGTAATCCATCACCTTTAAAGTGCCCCAATATAATTTAATTATCGATTTATTAAATTACTGCCAATTAATTTAAAGACGATCAGGCAAAGATTCATAAAAATTTTTTTGTTATCGTATGAATAATTTAAGTACTTTTGCAATTTATCTAATGATTGATTACGCACAATATATTTTTACTTTTATTACTACGGATACTATTGAAAATTTGGCTGGGGATAAATTCGGATTGAATAAAATTGTATTTCAGGATAATGTAATGTTGTTTTTATGGATTTTATTTTAATTCTAATACCATGCTATATTAATAAAAAATCAGAAAACAGATGGATACATTTACTTTAATAAAAAACTTTAGCAAAATCAAAAAAACGTAATGACTGCTGCGACAGATTCTTTGCTCGTGTGCAGTCTACATTCAATGTTACAGTTGAATGAATTTATCTATACAGCATCATCCGAGTTTTGCTGTAAATGGTGTTACCATACTTGCTTGGTGTTACCCATTATAATTGATCTAGAATCAATTCCATTGTTAGTCGCATCACCGCAGTATTGTATTTCGCCTAAAATATTCTAAAACATGCTCAACTATTAATATTGCCTTTCGCACCGTGTCTGACTAAGTTAAACTGTTGAATCATGCAGTAACATTCTGTTGTTAATCATGTTGCTGACAATCTTTAAATAAACAGAACACTAAACACTAATCAGAACAGTTAAAAAGCATTGCTGGTAGATTTGTTATAATTATGCTTATCTACACCTTTACGGCAAAATTTTGTGCCATGCCTGTATACAAACTAAATCAAATCCTCAGTAAAGACCGCTATTTTCTACAACGCGCCTGTAAAAATCCCACTCGTTTCGGCGGTGAGGACAACGTAAATGGTCGCTTCCAGCGCTCTCATCTGTCTTATTTACAACGGTTGGCCAAGCTGCCAGTACCTGAGTTTGATAATACTCTGCCGGTGCATGAAAAACGTGCCGAAATTAAGACTGCAATCGATAAACATCAGGTTGTCATCGTCTGCGGCGAAACCGGTTCAGGCAAAACCACTCAACTGCCCAAAATCTGTCTTGAGCTTGGGCGTGGCGTGGCCGGATTGATTGGTCATACCCAGCCCAGGCGGCTGGCTGCACGCTCTGTAGCGGAACGCATAGCTGAAGAACTGCATAGTCAAATTGGCCAGAGCGTAGGTTACAAAATACGTTTTAACGATAAAACCGCTCCCAACAGCTATATCAAATTAATGACCGACGGTATCTTGCTGGCCGAAAGCCAGGCCGATCGCTTTCTCAATGCCTACGATACCATCATCATCGACGAAGCGCATGAACGCAGCCTGAACATCGACTTTTTGCTGGGCTATCTCAAACAGCTCTTGCCTCGGCGTCCCGACCTAAAAGTCATTATTACTTCAGCCACGATTGATGCCGAACGCTTTAGCCAGCACTTTATTGTGCATGGCCAACCTGCTCCTGTCATCGAAGTATCCGGCCGCACTTACCCAGTAGCAATCCGTTATCGCCCCCTGCACAGCACCGATGCAGACGAAGCCGAAATAGAAATCAACGACGCCATTGTTGATGCTGCCGACGAGCTGGCACGTGAAGGCAATGGTGATATCTTGATTTTCCTGCCCGGCGAGCGTGAAATCCGCGAAGCGGCGCATGCATTACGGCAATCACCGCTGCGCCGCAACGACGAAATCCTGCCCCTGTTTGCACGCCTGTCTGCAGCCGAACAGCATAAAATCTTTCACCCAAGTGGCCAACAGCGGCGCATCGTATTGGCCACCAACGTTGCTGAAACCTCCCTTACGGTACCCGGTATCCGTTATGTTATCGATACCGGGCTGGCTCGGGTCAAACGCTATTCTGCCCGCGCTAAAATAGAGCAATTACACATTGAACCCATCAGTCAGGCCGCTGCACGCCAGCGTGCTGGGCGTTGCGGCCGCGTTGCTGCAGGTATCTGTATCCGACTGTATAGCGAATCAGATTTCAATCAGCGCCCTGCCTTTACCGACCCAGAAATTATCCGCAGCAATCTTGCCGCTGTTATTCTGCGCATGATGAGTCTTAAACTGGGCGATGTGAACGCTTTCCCGTTTCTACAGGCGCCCGAGCAACGCTATATCAACGACGGTTATCAAATTCTGCTTGAACTAGGAGCAGTAGACGAACATAACCAGCTGAGCAAACTGGGCGAACAAATGGCGCGCCTACCATTAGACCCACGTATCAGCCGTATGCTGCTGGCCGGAAAACGCCTGCAATGCGTTGCTGAAATGCTGGTAATCGTCGCCGCCTTGTCAATCCAAGATCCGCGTGAACGCCCTTTGGAAGCACGCGAAGCAGCAGCCAAAGCGCATGAACGTTTTAATGATAAACAGTCCGACTTTCTCGCCTACCTAAATATTTGGGATTCCTACCAGCGTGAACGCGATCAAGGTCTGTCCAACCGGCAGATGATACAGTGGTGTCATCAATACTTTCTTTCCCACCTGCGCATGCGCGAGTGGCGTGAACTACATCACCAGCTGGCACAAATTGCCATAGACATGGGGCTGACCGATAAAGCCAGTGCCTACCGGCAAACACCTTGTAATAATAGCGTACAGCCTGCTGCAAGTATGCAAGGCGATCAGGACTTATCCGCCAAACTTAAACAGCAACAAATTGTCCGTCGTCAGCAGCGCTACAATCGGCAACAGGCCAAAGAAGCCAGCTACGAACAGATTCACCGCGCTCTGCTTACTGGTCTGATAACCAATATTGGCCTGAAAAGTCCCGAAGGACATGACTACACCGGAGCACGCGGTATTCATTTTCATCTGTTTCCTGCCTCTTCACTGTTTAAAACCAAGCCGAAATGGGTGGTAGCAGCAGAGCTGACCGAAACCACCCGCCTGTACGCGCGTGATGTTGGCAAAATCGAACCAGAATGGATTGAAAGCGAAGTACCTCATCTTTTGCGCCATCATTACTTCGAACCACACTGGGAACAGAAACGCGGCGAAGTGGTGGCCAGCGAACGCATCACCCTGTACGGCCTCACCGTTCTGCCCCGTCGACCAGTAAGCTATGGGCACATCAACCCCAAAGAAGCACGCGAAATCTTTATCCGCGGTGCACTTGTGGCGCAGCAATGTAACCTCAAAGCAGCTTTTTTCCAGCATAATCAGAAGCTGATAGAAGAAATTACCGCACTGGAACACAAATCTCGCCGGCAGGATGTACTGGTAGACGAGGAAGCCTTATTCAGCTTCTACGACCAGCGTCTGCCAGCCAATGTCGAAAGCAAAGGCCGCCATCTACCACTGGCCGATATCCGTACCTTTGAAACATGGCGCAAACAGGCTGAGATTGAACATCCCAGACTGCTGTACCTAAGTCGTGATGATCTGATGCAGCATGCTGCCAGCAATGTTACCGAAAGCCAGTTTCCTGAATACCTTGATACTAAAGACGGCGGCTGTGCCCTCAGCTACCGCTTCGAACCTCATCACCCACTGGATGGCGTTACTGTAGCTGTCCCTTTGCCCTTGCTTAATCGCATTAGCGCAGCGCGGCTTGAGTGGCTCGTACCCGGCATGATTCGCGAAAAACTGCAATTACTCATCAAAGCCCTGCCCAAACAAATCCGGCGCATCTGCGTACCCGTACCCGATTTCATCACCACTTTTCTAAGCAGCAATCCCGATACCAATGCCCCGCTGCTGCCGCAACTGGCACACGCCATTGCCCGACAGGCCGGCGACATGCATTTACTCAGCCAGATAGATATCGAACACTGGCGCACACAACAATTGCCAGCACATTGCTATTTCAATATTCAAGTAATTGATGACAGCGGCACAGAGCTGGCCACCGCTCGCGACCTCAGCAATTTACAACAGCAGTTAGGACGGACTGCTGCTGTAACTTTCCGCGACAACAGCAATGAATTTGAACGCGACAACCTCACCAGCTGGGATATAGGTACCCTACCAGAAAGCATTAAATTTGCCCGTGCTCAGCAACAGCTAACTGGCTTTCTGGGACTGCAAAAACAAAAAAATGGCACAATTGCTTTAAGATTATTTGATACCGCCCAGGCAGCCTCGCTTGCTCATCGTAGTGGTGTCATCGCCTTAATGTGCTTGCAATTAAGAGAACAGGTTAAAGACCTTACCAAGGGACTACCGGATTTCACCCAAATTGCCATGTTACTCAAACACCTTGGAACAGACACTTTACGCCAAGATCTGACACAGGCTGTGCTAGATCGCGCATTGATTGGCGATGATGAATTACCTCGTGATGAAAAAGCATTTAAAGAACAATTAAAACGTGCTCGCAGTCGTTTGCCCGCAGTAAAAGAAGCAATCAATCGCTACACTTTACAAGCCGCACAGGCTTATTCAGAAGTCAACAATCGTCTGGGCAAACATCCATTGGCCCAGCTGCTGCGTCAGCATTTGAACGGCTTGGTTTATTCAGGCTTTGCCAGTGCTACGCCATGGCAACAATGGCCACGCTTACCTATTTATTTACAAGCGATGCTCAAACGCATGGACAAATACGGTAACAATCCAGCCAGAGACATTGCTCATGAAGCCGATGTGCAAGCACTTACCGATATGTGGCAAACCAAAGTACACCAATATCAACAACAGAATCAACCCGTACCCACTGCTATTGCTGAATTTCGCTGGATGCTAGAAGAACTACGCGTTTCGCTGTTTGCGCAGGAGCTAAAAACCCCATTCCCGGTGTCGGCCAAACGGCTAAGTAAAGAGTGGGAAAAACGCAGTGTGATTTAAATAAGCCATAACCACTTAACAACGGCTTTTGTCAAGATAAAATTGCAATTTTCAATATTTCTGTATTTTTTGCTGTTATCCACTAAAATTACCATCAGGTTTCACAGCCTGATGGACCACCTCATTATCAAATTACTCCACTAATTGGCTTGTCACACCAAAATCACAATCGAGTGTAAGCCAAATAATTGAGGCCAACACATATGGGTACTGAGGCAAATTTATTGTATTTGGATTATAAAGGAGGCAGATTAATCATAGTAAATGCTGCTTCTTTATTAGTTTATATTTTCCAAATACCTTCCTGTTTTGCTACCATTGTCTCTGCAAGGTACTTGCCGTGTAGTTCGGTATTGAGTTCCTTCTACCTTTTTCAATTTTCCCCTCTATGCATGATTTGTTATTTTAATTATTGAATATTGATTCGTTGCCATATAAAAGGCAATATATAAAGGAATATTTTGATCCCACTAATCCAGATGTAAATACTCTATAGCTAATACACAACTCACGTTGAAAAATTATATAGCCAGTTTCAATATTTTATATTCAAAGGACATCACACCATTTAATATTTGATGAAATCTTTTTGTTACAAATAGTTAGCTATTATTCAGTTATTTTCCTTGCTTATTCTAGATTTATAAACAGATCTAAATCCAACACTTCGGTTTGATAGATACAGCGAAATCGTTCTATATTACCATTTGGATATGCGCTATCGGGTAGAATATAGTCTATGGTTATACCAAGTGATTGTACCCAGTTAGTAAATATATTTCCGGTAAATTCCGCGCCAATATCAACGCGTATTGTTAATGGATAAACATACTACTCAGCCAGTTTTCCAACTAACAGGTAATCCTACGACTGGTAAACCGAACGTAATATCATTGCTTAACGCCTCACGCTTAAAGTCATCGATTAGATTAAACATGCTAAAGCGGCGTTGATTATGACTACTATCACAGCTTTCTGATACAATTAAAGCAATTGGAGAATGCACCAGCGTAAATACCTGTCAACAATGCATTTCGTAGCGACATCATCACCGAATCATCCGGTAACTTAGATGATCATCGTCAACACTGCGGCTTAACCCGATAATAGCGCAGTTCATGATAATCGTAACGGCATGGCTTGCTGTAATTCCACTTCAAGCTTCATGTATCATGGCAAGCATCAGCGCTCTTTTATGATTTTTTCCTAAAACGGTGTTTTTGTTCAGCTCGACAAACAGCTGCTTAAGCTGATTAGCTCACTGTTTGTTAAGCGTTTGATAGCTAACGTTCCATACCAACGTATTTTTCCCGCCGTGGTTAAAAAATTAAATTGCCGCTGCCATATTGTCGGCAAAATTTCGTAACGGAAATGCCCGCTTTAGCCTGTTTTAAAATGGATATGAATAGATATTAGCGTTATTTATTTCATATTTAAATCCACTGTGAATTAATGGAGAGAATTTTCTACTTTAGGTTGGTACTATTTTAGGGGATAGTTATAATGGTCAAATTGTATTTTTACTGTTTAAGTATACGAAAATCATTACCACTGCAATCATCTAAGCCGCTTAAAGCCTGAACAGGTACTTCATATGCGCTAAGACAAAAATGATTAATTATCAAAATACAATTAAATGATATCGAGTCAAATTATAATCAATCACCTAGATTACTAATAACAACCTTCAAATACATTAAAAGATTTAGATTTTTTCACTCTGTGTAGATAATAGGCTGGATTAGCTAAATACATGGGAAGAGCGATATGTACAGACAAGACTACTCCGCTTAATGGACCAAATATAACGATTAACAGCAAATCTATTATCATTAATACCAAACACAAACCTAATGCCTGACGCCACATACCCAGACATATAAAATAAAGAGGTCCAAAAATTCCAGCTAATAAATTATTACTTAATTGTATCCGATTCCACAAGGACAGTTTTTTAAAATTCTGCTTGAATTTATAATTTTTAAAAGCAGGCAAGCCATTTTCTGCATAAAAATTAAAGACCATTAGCCACTTCTCATTCAGCCCCCAATTAGAAAAATCATAATCTTTATCACTATTGTCGTTACCCACATTGGTAAAATCCATAAGTCCACTCTTTCAACTGTAAAACAAACTGAAGCAAAATTTTAAACAAAACTTAATATTTACATAATCAAACAATTAATATATATGATTATTTTTTATTAGGTTGTTTAAAATCATCAGAAAACATAAAAAATCGAGTACAACCCAAACCATGCTACAAAAAAAAGATTAAAACACGGCTGCGCGAATTTTTTCAACATCGACATGTTCAATATATCTAACAATATTTGGATACACATTATAGTGATGCCTGAACTGAGGTTGCATTAATTCATCAATAGCTTGAGACTTGGTCCAATTCTGAAAAACTATACGATACATTGCCACAATCACACCAGTACGGTCACTGCCATGCCAACAATGAATTAATATCGGTTTTTGAGAATGGCGTATTGTACGCAGTGCCGCAACAACTTTTTCATCGGTAATTTTACCTGCACGCATTTTAATAGAAACTTCCGTAAGTTTTGTTTTGCTCAATTCATGCTGGTCACTATGCCATTTACGTAAATTAATAACTGTTTTAATTCCTATTTTCTCTAGATATTGCATTTCCTTCGCCGTAGGTTGTTCAGACCTGAAAAGATCGTCAGATATTTTATAGAAATTATTCGGCAACGTATTGTGTTGATGTATTTGAAATTGGCAACCACTTGTTAGTAAGCAAATACTTCCCAAAGAAAAGACGATAACATAAGTGGTTAATTTATTAATAGGATTCTTCATTAATAGTAACACTCTATATTTAATTATAGGCACTTATCTAAATAAAATCATAATTTGGATTTGAATAATTTGCCATATTCAATCCTGTCATTAACGCACACAATAATGTTCAATCTAAAAGCTTTTCACCATAGTGTTTTTAATAGATTTTTGTCCAGTGTAAATTACTGGTTTGATCCCTGCTTTCAAAGGTAATGACAGCATAAAACCACCCTTGAATTTTATTAATTTTACATAAAATTTAACACGAACATACACAGGTAAATGAATAAAAATCTTTTAAGATAATTCATTTATTAACCAACTCCAAACCAGTATACAGATTATCTTTTATATTGCTGGAATACAGAAGCAAACAATACCCTATCAGGATAATAATAAATTATTAAGAAGTTAAAGTTTACCTAAAGATATACTAAATAACAATATTATAAATTTAATAATTAACAATTACTTATATTAAATGAATCTACGTAGACAGCTATCCGCAATAGGAGTTTACTTAAAACTACACAGACACAAGTCTTAAACTATTTTTTATTAAAAAATAAGGAGATTCAACATGAGCAAACCACTCAAACGCGACGTAAAATTCAGTACTTTTGATGAATTAAGAACAAATGCGCGCAAGAATTATCAGGATGGGGCTGTTACATCAACCTATGAACTTGATGTAAATAAAGTGATTGAAATGCTTAATATTGCATTGGCTTCGGAATGGGTATGTGTTTTGCGCTATTTACGCCATTATTACATGGCTAAAGGTTTGTTTATGGATGCGGTAAAGGAAGAATTCATGGAACATGCCGAGCAGGAACAAAAACATGCAGCAATGCTCGCTGAACGCATTACTCAACTTGGCGGAGAACCTGATCTTAATCCAGATGTATTTATTCAACGCTCTCCAACCGAGTATGTAGAGGGAGAAACACTACGAGATATGGTTGAATCCGATCTGATTGCAGAACGTATAGTTATTGATTTGTATCGACAGACCATTATGTATGTAGGCGATTACGACACAACTACCAAACGGATGCTTGAACATATATTGGCCGAAGAAGAGGATCATGCTGATGAATTGTCGGACATGATGGAAGGTTTGGATGGAAAACCGGTTTCAAGCAAAATTATCTAACGTAAACATTAAATATCCGCACAGCTACTGTGCGGATATTTATCTTATAAATAGATTAATTTTTCAAAATTTTCAACCGAGCTAATCTGTTAGTATGTATTTACTACGACCAAAAATTATTCATCATAGTTAAAAGTAATTTAATTCAAATTACTCCTGATCAAGCTGGTACCACACTCAAATGATCAGTCCTCATCTTCATTTTCCTGTACACTAACACTGTGCTCAATCAACCCCGGAAGAGCGAATGTGGCGAGGTTGTGTTTATTATCAGAAAGGCGTTGTAAATAGGCTTCATTTATATCACCAGTAATATAATGGCCATCAAAGCAAGAACTATCAAATCCTTCAATTTGCGGATTAAGACTTAAAACAACTTTTTTAAGATCTTTTAGATCCTGAAATACCACACCATCGGCACCAATCTCATCTGCTACTTGATCAGCATCACGCTGATAAGAAATCAATTCTTCACGGGTGGGCATATCAATCCCGTACACATTCGGAAACAATACGGCAGGTGCGGCAGAAGCAAAATAAACCTTAGTTGCACCTGCCTCACGCACCATATCAACTATTTCACGGCTGGTGGTGCCGCGGACAATTGAATCATCAACCAGCAACACTCTTTTTCCCTTAAATTCATAATTCATAGGATTAAGTTTCTGGCGTACCGATTTTTTACGCACAGATTGTCCCGGCATAATAAATGTCCGACCAATATAACGATTTTTGAATAAACCTTCGCGATATGGTTTATTTAGGTGTTGCGCCAGTTCCATTGCACTGGGGCGGCTGGTATCAGGTACCGGCATTACCACATCTATATCATCTAAATTCAGCGTTCGCTTCACTTTTTCTGCCAGTGTAATCCCCATGTTCAGCCGAGCATTATAAACTGATACACCATCAATAACCGAGTCCGGACGGGCAAAATAGACATATTCAAACAAACACGGCATTAACCGTGGCTGCTGGGCACATTGCTGGGAAAATAATTGTCCGTCATTACTAATAAAAATAGCTTCTCCCGGCGCTACATCGCGCAGGATTTCAAAATCAAGACTGGGAAACACCACTGATTCAGAAGCGACCACATAATCAGTCAGCCCGTTTTTTACCCGTTTACCCAAACACAATGGCCGAATACCAAATGGATCGCGAAAAGCCAGTAAACCATAACCGGCAATTAAAGCAACCACTCCGTAGGCACCATGAACACGCTGATGTAAAGCCGTTACTGCCGCAAAAATATCTTCCAGATTTAAAGAAGTACGATCACCCACCTGATCCTCCAACTCACAAGCCAGTACATTAAGTAGTACTTCCGAATCAGAACGGGTATTAATATGGCGAAGATCGCCAAAACAAACATTTTTAAACAATTCCTCAGTGTTGGTCAAATTGCCATTATGCGCCAGCACAATACCAAAAGGAGAATTGACATAAAAAGGCTGTGCTTCGGCACTGCAATTGGCATTTCCTGCCGTCGGATAACGCACATGTGCAATGCCAACCTGACCCACCAGCTCACGCATATTGCGCGTACGAAACACATCGCGCACCATACCACGACCTTTGTGCATATGAAACATGGTGCCTTCAGCGGTAACAATTCCGGCAGCATCTTGACCACGGTGCTGCAGCATCTGCAAACCGTCATATAACAACTGATTAACCCCTTCATGTGCAACAATACCCAATACACCACACATCCGAAACTCCATTCAAGACAAAAAATACGCGCGTTCTAATCTGTTGAAACGCGCGTGTAATACTTATATTCCACTATTATCTTACCGTTGATGAAGATAATTTATCAATAACAGAAGATGGCAAATATGGAACAGCCAACAAGGCTATATGCCCAAAAGTACTGGCAGTTGCTGAATTACGCCAGGCGGGTGTTTTCGGCAAATCCGTAAAAGAACAAATCATTACCGCCAAGGTTACAATAATTACCCCTTTGATAGCACCAAAACAAGCACCAAGAAAACGATTAACCCCGTTTAATCCCATAGATTGCAAAAAGGTTGTAATTAAGGTACGAAATAAACGCAGCACAATCATCATGACAACGAAAATTAACATAAAGGAAATAGCAACAGCAATCACACGTGGTTGCATGTTTACAAAGGCGATATCAGCAAACTGTGGTGCAAAAAGCTTGGCCGCCATAAAGGACACAATCCAGCCAAACAATGAAGCTACCTCTCCTACTAGTCCGCGCATTGTGGCCACGAACATAGTTAACATAATAAAACCAAGTGCCAATAAATCAAACGTGGTCATGCAAATCCTTACAAACCAATTACCATGCCATTCATTCCGGCCGCCTGAATCTTATTCAAATTTTGCAGCGCTTGCGCCCTGCTGTTATAAATGCCAGTGCGCACCCGAAACAGAGTTCCCTTGCTGGTTTGACCAGAGCTAATATTACTGGCAATTCCGATGGCAGCCAGCTTCTGCTGAACTAATTTTGCTTGCGCCTCAGTAGTATAAGCACCTACCTGAATGACAGTACGTTCCAGTGGCCCAGAATTTGCTACTGCCGTACTAGGCGTCTGATTAGTTGCAGGCGGAACCATACTTAATTTAGCCGCCTTATTTTCTAAAATTTGTTGAGGCGTCAATTTATTGAGTGATGGTGTTTTATTCCCACCGGAAGTATTTTCCTTAGTCACCGGTTCTTTTGAACCAGATTCCGTTTTGCCTACTACAGCTGTTTTAGCTTTATTTTCCAGACCCTTGTGGTGTTGATTTGTTTTAGCTGGAGCTTCAACAGAGTCTTTACCTGCGGATTTTTTATGACTTCCAATATCTGAATTAGTTGTTGTCTCGATTGCTGTACTGGTGGAAGACAACTTGCTAACAGTATTTTGATTATTTTCTGTAGTTACATTAACTGTAGGTTGATTAACCTGCTGAGACTGATGTGGTTTTGCTTCTACAATTGTAGCGGATGTATCCGTGCTTGCAGCAGCGGGTAAAGAGGCTTGGAAAGGGGGATTCGTCGGCGCACTGGCTGCCATATTATCTACTGACTCATGAACCACAGTATCGGCAATCGGAACCGCAGTATGGCTGGTCGCAGACGCTGAGTCCTTTTCAGCAGCATTAGGCTGACTGGGTGCATGTGTTACCACATCCAGCTGTGGAGCGGCCACCTGTTTGGAAGCTCGATGATTAATCATGATTACCAGTAAAATAATCGCCACCAACACCATTATCAGTGCACCCACCAGTCGACGACGATTACGTCTTTTCAACTGCTCGTAATTTTGTTGTGCATTCATTGATACCAATCTCCTCTAAACTGAGTACGTCTCTGCATGAAGTCCTACTATGTGAGTAATGTCAATATCTCTGCAACAGTATGAAATGATCCAAATATAACAATTCTATCATTCTGTTTAGCTTGTGTTAACGCCGCCTGATATGCCAGCTGAATATTGGCATAGCTATATACCTGACCAACATCGATTTTTGCAAAACTTGCCTGCAATTGTGTCATATTCAAACCACGTGATGTAGCTAAAGGCGCAATAAACCATTGATCAAACTGGTCGTGCAAAATTTCCAGTACTGCATCAATATCTTTATCAGAGAGCATACTGAATACAGCCAGCCTTTTTTCAGCTGTAGGCAAAGCTTTCAAACTGTGACGTAAAGCGCGTGCTGCATGTGGATTATGGCCCACATCCAATATCGTTACAGGTTTTCCCAGAACTAGCTGAAACCGACCCAGATGTTGTACCCGCAGCAATCCTTGTCTGATCGCTGCTATTTCAACTGGCAGTAATTCTTGCAAACAAGTAAGCACAGTTAACGCGCAGGCGGCATTATTCAGTTGAAAACTACCCTGTAAGGCCGGTAACGGTAAAATATACTTTTGTTGATCACCAACAAAATGTTTACTGTGTTGTGGATGAAAATCATATGCCCAGTGCGGTGCTTCTTGCTGGTGATAAGCAAAATCCATGCCAAGTATCAGCAAATCAGCACATATCTCCTGCGCATAAGTTTCTATTCTAAATGGAACATGCTGTTGCCCCAGAATAATTGGTTTACCTGCCCGCATCACTCCTGCTTTTTCAAAAGCGATCTGCTCTATTGTGTCGCCAAGAAAAGCTTGATGATCCAGATCAACACTGGTGATCACCGAAACATCCGCATTGAAAATATTTACCGCATCTAGCCGACCACCGAGACCAACTTCTAGGATCATTACATCTACAGCCTGCTGATTAAAAATATGTACCGCAGCCAATGTATTAAACTCAAAATAGGTTAATACTGTTTCACCGCGAGCTGCTTCAATACATGCGAATGCAGAAATAATTTCAGCATCACTGACAGATTGACCATTCACAGCAATTCTTTCGTTAAATCGCAACAAATGAGGACTGGTCAGTGTTCCCACCCGATATCCGGCTTCATGATAAATTTGGGTCAGATAAGCGCAGACTGAACCTTTACCATTGGTTCCGGCAACAACGATTACCGGACAAGTTGGGAGCAGCTTCATCTGCTTACGCACAGCTTCTATCCGAGCCAGTCCCATCTCAATCTTTCCGCCAGTCACCCCATTTTCCAGATAATTGAGCCACTGTGATAAAGAAGTTACATCAAATTTTTTAATCATAGAATTATTGTTTGTCCGTTGGCTGGTACAAGTGCACATTTTTTCTTGACAAAAACCGTCTGAACCCTGAGGTCGTTTTTTGAGGCTGGCACCAACGTGCCCAAACCTGCAACTTTCGCCACGACTGCTCATCAATCATATCAGGTAATAATAATATCTTTACCTTACCTTCACTCGTATGCCAGTTCAATGCCAAAATACTTCGCCTAACCATGCTGTCAGCCATCAATTCTGCTGCCGTTGTCACTGATTTTTTTGTCAGAGTCAGTTGCGCTTGTAACTTCTCATCAATTGCAATACGTTTGATTACTGGCTGGCGCAAATAATAAAACGCCCAACCAGCACAGCACAGTAGACCGGCTAACCAGACTAACCGTTCCCAGCCAGAAAAATACAGCATAATGGCCAGCAAAGTCAGCGAATGTAGCCCGATCGCTAATATTTTTAGTTGCCGAGACGGACGAACCCACACAATAAAACCTGGCATCAACCCGCCTGCTCTTTATTCACCATAAACAGGTTTAATCTGCAAATCAGCATCGAGTAAATCAAGCACCATATCATGCACTTCTACGGTAAAAAAATTCCAGAACTGAGTCAGATCCATTTGCGGCCACAACTTCCGATCAATTTCCCAGCCAGCCAGTTCAGCTTCAAAAATTTGACTGAACCGTTCACCAATAAAACCCAACACTTCTTCTGGTGATTCAAATTCCGGTACCAGTAATGTCGTACAATTACTTTGTAATTGTGGTAAAGTCAAATCCGGCATATCTTGATCTGTACTTTTCAGCCATTCAAGAAAAGATTGCGTGGGTTTTAGCACCACCGCACTGCGATCAACAAAATACATGGCCAACTCTCATCCAAATATAATTAAACAACAATATTGTACTGTAGAACAGTCATAACGTATATTTCCCTTATCTATTGTGTAAATAGCCAAAGCTACACAGGAGCTCACTAAAATGTACAGCGATCATCTCCAGCATTTTAATCAAATACTTAACCAACATGAAATTCTAACTGATGCAGATATTACCGCACCATATTGCATCGATCAGCGTAATCGTTACCATGGTGAAGTATTCGCCGTTCTGTTACCAAACAGTGTTACTGCTATACAAAATATCATGCGTTATTGTCACCAACATCAAATTCCGGTAACTCCACAAGGAGGCAATACAGGATTATGTGGCGGAGCAACACCTCATGCAAGTATTAATAAACAAGGTATTATCCTGTCCTTGTCCAAGCTTAACCGACTACGAAATCTCAGCTATGAAGACAATACAATAACAGTTGAGGCGGGCATGATTCTGGCTAATTTACAAGCGGCTGCCCGTGAAGCCGGCCGTTATTTTCCCCTTAGCCTGGCTAGCGAAGGTTCCTGCCAGATCGGTGGCAATATTGCCTGCAACGCCGGGGGGCTTAATGTCGTGCGTTACGGCACCACTCGTGATCTCGTACTCGGACTGGAATATGTGTTGGCCACTGGCGAGCTGGTCAGTCATTTACAGCCCCTGCATAAAAACACCAGCGGATATGAAATGCAGCAACAAATCATCGGCAGCGAAGGTACACTAGCCATCATTACCGCAGCCACCCTGAAACTATTTTCCCCACCATTAAGTATACTCACCGCATGGGTAGGGATAGAAAATATTCAGACTGCCATCAAGCTTTTACAGGCACTAAAAAAGCACTTTGGTGATCGCATTTCCAGTTTTGAGCTGATTAGTGCACAGGCACTTAATTTGTCAGCATCTTACAGTCATTTGCAAATACCCACTCAAGCAGCATGGCATATTCTACTCGAATTGACAGACAGTATGCCAGATCAAAATCTCACAGATCCATTTATCAGCATTCTCGAACAAGGTAACTGGCTAAATACCATTATTGCCCAGTCAGCAACCGAACGTGGTCATCTTTGGACATTACGCGAAAATATATCTGAAGCGCAGCGCCATCTTGGAGCCAGCATCAAACACGATATCGCCGTTCCGATAGAGCAAGTAGCTGATTTTGTCGAACATTCTCAGCAACAGCTAACTCAAGCATTTCCTCAGGCACAAACCATACTGTTTGGTCATCTTGGCGATGGCAGTTTGCATTACAATGTATTCATTGCTGACGTCCTGAATAATGACGTGTATCGTTACGAGGACGGCATCAATAAAATCGTGTATGAGAGTGTGTTAAATTATCACGGTACCATTGCTGCCGAACATGGTATTGGTCAACTAAAAAACCAGTGGATTCCAAGAATACGCACACAAGCCGAAATTAATTGGATGCGAATGCAAAAGCAAGTACTTGATCCGCACAACATCCTAAACGCAGGCAAAGTCCTGCCGCCGCAGCCATGATATAGTATCGTTTTTCTGACCAACATGGTATACATATGCAAGAAGTAACCCTGTATACAGACGGTGCCTGCAAAGGCAATCCCGGCATTGGCGGTTGGGGCGCCTTACTGCAGTCCGGCCTACACAGCAAAGAACTCTTCGGCGGAGAGGCCAACACCACTAACAATCGTATGGAACTTACCGCTGTCATACAAGGCTTAGCCGCCCTTAAGCGCCCTTGTATCGTACATATCTATACCGATTCACAATATGTGAAAAGCGGTATGCAGCAATGGATTCATAACTGGAAAGCACGCGGCTGGAAAACTGCCTCAAAACAGCCAGTAAAAAATGTTGAGCTGTGGCAAGCACTGGATGCTGAAGTTAAAAAACATCAGGTGCAATGGCACTGGGTCAAAGGGCATAACGGGCATGCAGGCAATGAGAAAGCCGATCAGTTAGCCAATCGTGGCGTTAGTTTGGTGCAATAAAGAATTTCTTAATTTTATCAAATAAATAAATTATAATTAGGGAAGTTCAATGATGAAAAAAAGACTGTTTTTACTATTGATTATACCTATACTAAGCTTTGCTCAGAATAAAATAAATCATTTTTGGAATCAGAGTCTTTGGATAATTGAACCTGCAATCAACAAGCACTCAAAAGAGTTTCACCTCTCCATACCACAGAAAGATCAAGAAATCCCCAATAGCCCTAATATCTATTATGGTCAATCACTAACCTTCAACCATGATGGTACTTTTATTTCAACATATCGAGCGGATTGTGGTTATGATTGCTTCCACTATGCAGAAGGTACTTTTAAAAAAATTGATAAAACACATATCCATTTACAGTTAGATTTTTATAGCCAACGTGGTCCCATTAAAGTTTGTAAAACAATAGAAGACAAAAATCATCATGATTTAGGAATTTTTACACTAATGCAAACACCAAACGGCTATGCACTAATTAAAACAGAATAAAAAACAAATTTATCGATGACATTATAATTTGTACATACTATAGTTATCTCGTTCCTTATTCTATCTTAAAATCCGCTTCTTCAGTTACAATAAAATTCAAAGTTATTAGACTTGATAATTAATTTGCCTGATCTCTTAAACAGTACAGCCCTAAAGTTGAAAATTCCTGCCATTAATCCATAGTATAGATTTGCATATATAGTCTATTACTCTATATCTATTTTATTGGTAGCTTATGCAGCTATTCCTATCAGAGACCTTTGCTGTCAATATGACATAAGAAACTCAATATTTTATCAATAGCGAAAGTAATACATTAGCATTAAATTTTCAGATATCAGGCTTTTAAAGGAAACTGAAAGTCAGCACAAGCAGATGTTTGCTTAATTGAGTTAAAAATCACAACCTAAGAAAAAAGTTGATAAAAATCTCAAACACCCACTCAGATACGTAAAACGTGGATAGAAGAGCCACAAACCATTTATCCTGTTACGATGATCAGGAGCTACGCTATTGCGGCTTAAGCCGTTGCGTTGGCGATGATCAACCTGAGTTAGAAAATGATTCGATGGTGATGTCGTATCAAGTGCGATCACTAACAGGCATTTACATTGGTGTTTGCTCAAAGATGTTAATCGTATCTGAAACCTTGGTTGTCATCAGTAAAATCATATATATGTTTAGCAGGTATACTGCGCATTCAAATTTCATCTCAAGGTAAAAACACCCTATTCCACCACACAACCCAAAACCGGAACAGTACCAAATAAGCTAGGTGAATGTTGGTCAATGGATTTTATGCATGGTCGCAGTCGCCATCAACAGCACTTTACAACATTTAAAGTTATTGGTGGCTTTAATCGTGAACATTAGGTACTGATAGTGTAAACACCCCCAAACTTAGGACAAAATTCAAGTTGAAAATAATCCTGCTTGTCTTTGGGTTTGCTATTCAAGCGGCGCCATATTATTTATTATTTAATGCTTGATGAGCTCTTGCAGAGTTATAAATGATTAACCATTCTTCAGTTACTTTTATATATCACCTCATATTGTTAAATAGATATAAATCCAGTACCCCAGTGCGATAGGGTGATAACATGTGACTTTGCCCAGTCGATAAATTTTTTCCCGGTAAATTCCGCTCGATTATCCACGCGTATTTTGACTGGATAAGCATAATATTCCGCCAGTTTATTCAGATAACAGCTCATCCTATCAGCCGGTAAACTGACCGCCATATCAATGTTTAATGCTTTACAACTAATGCCATCGATGACATTGAAGGTTGTAAGCCGGCGTTGATGACGACTGCTGTCACGCATAAAAGCCATTGACCAGCATTCACCTAACTTATTCGGTGCCAATCGGTTTTACTGGGCTTCGCGGAACAATACGTTGTTTACGCTTTATCCTGAGATTAAGCTTTTATTCACAATATAGCCGCTAAACCTGTTTATGATTACATATATAGCCGAGCCTGCTAATACAATTAAAACACTTATGCAAGTCCCAGCGTCAATGCCTGTCGGTGATCGCACTGAATACCGCCATCTCACTTCATCATCCGTTAACTTAGATTGATTATTGTCAGCACAGCGACTTAATCATTCAGTAACTAAGGTTGATAATAGTAAGCACAACGGCTTATGCCAACAATGGCACAACTCATAGCAATAGTAACCGAATGATTTTGTTGTAGTTGCTGTGCCCACGTTTTACGTGCCTTTGTGGGCACTACAGCTTTTTTATGATTTCTTCCTGAGGCTGGGTGATCCTCGCCAAAATATTAGACAGTGACCAACTCTATCATTTTTTCGTTTT
>JAGGIK010000022.1 GCA_024103515.1 Snodgrassella sp.
CAAAAGAGGTATATTGAACGAATTAACCGTGCATATAGAATAGAAGTAATAGATTTATAACTATTTAATAACCTTAATAACCTAGGTAAGAAATAAAAATAACCGAAGAATGGCTAAGCACTTATACCACCGCAAGAGCTCATCAAGAACTAAATAACATGACGCCGATTGAATATCGAATCGTAAAACAAACAACATCATTTTTTACCCGAATCTTGTACTAACTATGGGTTATTTACAATATCACTATATAAATAATATCTACGGTATCTAGTTGCACCATACTAATCCTGCACAGTACAATCAAATGGTAAATTTTAATGACCAGGGGAAATGAATTGTTTCAATTTATAGCAAATATACTTGAGGAAGTACTAGATATAATCCTTTCAATATTTTTACTGAGAAAATATAGAGAAAAAAAACAACGTCCACAGCAGCCTATAGAGAAAGATATTTATAACTATATCATATTTTTTTGGGTTATTCCGGCGCTAATAGTAGGCGGAGGTATCATCATTTTTATGATATTAACTTACTTCTTGCATGCTCAACCAAAAACAGGAATCTGCATATTATTAATATATTTTGGTGTAAGTATATATTTATATTGTAGGAATAAAAAATGGCTTGATAGTTAAATTTAGATTTAAGCAGGCAAGAACAATTCTGAAAATCACATTTGCATATTTGACTTAATTTGAAATTATTCAATCCAAGTAACTCTAACCAGCATATCAATGCAATTTAGCGTCCATCTGAATAATAAATGGGAAATATAAAATATCATCATTTATTAAGCATATTTAAAAAATGGGCTTTCTTTATTAACAAAGCCCATTAATTTAATTACCCTGAGAAGGTATAGGAATAAAGTAAACTTTAACAGTCTAAATTAGAAATTGACTCTTCTCACTTATCTTGGGTAACAAAGCCCACTTTCACTAAGCCAGCATCCCGTGCTGCGGCCAAGACTTGCGCAACATAATCATAAGCAACATGCTTATCCGCAGCAATGGCCAGAACTACCTCAGGATTGATTTTTACCTGTGAGCTTAAATGAGTACGTAACTGAGCCAATGTCACCATTTGATCTCCCAGCCTATAATTACCGTCCATATCTATAGCCAGTCTTAATGGTGCTGTGGGTTCAGTCTGATTGGGCGATTCCGCTTTATGAGTAGGCAAAGACAATGGGATGGAATGCGTAAGTACTGGCATAGTAATCATAAAC
Source organism: Snodgrassella sp. (assembly GCA_024103515.1). GTDB lineage: Bacteria > Pseudomonadota > Gammaproteobacteria > Burkholderiales > Neisseriaceae > Snodgrassella. Next base: position 1,235 of record JAGGIK010000022.1, read on the forward strand.
ACAATTAATAACACCAGCATTACATCCACCAATGGCGTCACGTTAATTTCCGCCGATTCATATGCCTCATTATCACTAAAATGACCAAAAGCCATTTTTATTCTCCACGATTCAATAATTGGTCATGCAAATCATGGGCAAATCCATCCAAATCGCGAGCCAAATTTTTTTTCCCGCGTACTAGACCGTTATAAAATAACAGAGCGGGAATGGCAGCAAACAAGCCAATCGCAGTTGAAATCAATGCTTCACCAATTGGTCCGGCTACCGCAGAAATACTCATCTGTCCCGTTTGACCGATATTGATTAAAGCATGATAAATCCCCCAAACCGTACCAAACAGACCTATAAACGGTGCGCTGGAACTGATAGATGCCAATAGCGTCAGACCGGAATCATAGCGGCGCATAATCTGTTCTATATTATTGCGAATATGGCTAACGAGATATTGATTTAAGGGTAAGGCCGCAGCTAAAGATCGATTAGACTTATCATGGTAGTCATGCGTTGCCCGGATAGCATCTCGCGCCAATAACGCGACTGGGGAAAAATTGTTTGCTAATTCAGTTTGTACTTGTGCCAGAGTTTCTGCAGAAGAAAAACAAGCTAAAGCCTCACGGTTATCGCGTTTGGCGCGCCATAAGCTAAAGCATCGGATCAGTGCAATAATCCAGGTTATAAAACTCATCAGCACCAGAATGACCAGAACAGTCAGTAGGATCCAGCCGCTTTGAGCATAAATAGAACTAATATTACTAATCATAAACAATGATCACCTTGTAAGGATTAACTAAATAAATACAGTTTTAATTGGTTAAAAGATTATGTTGTCTGTATTAAGGCTTAATAGTAAAAATTTACATTGAATGTGTACTGATATGGTATCGGTTTGCCACCTTTTGTAGCTGGGTTAAAACGGTGATTTTTTACAGCTATAACTGCGGAACGATCCAGACGACCATATCCACTGCTTTTCCTAACTGTAACACTCACAGGTTTCCCTTCGGCTGATACAGAAACAGCAATACTGACGACACCCTTTTCACCAGCATCACGTGATGCTTGAGGATAGACAGGCTTTAAACCTGGCAAATAACCTCCTTTATACTCCTGTGGTACTTCAATCACATTCTTTGTATTCCCCGCTCCATTATTGCCTATCTCACCAGATTTACCATCTTTTGAATCACCTTTACTCCCTTGAGTAATGTTTTCTGAATTGATGGATGTGTTTGCATTGGAAACCGATTGCGATACCTGCGTAGCTTTATTAGCGACCGGTTGAGATTTAGTTTTCTTTTCTTGCTGAGTCTGAAAATAACTGTCCTTTCTGCTTGTAACCACCGGTTTAATACGAACGCGCTCTGCTGCTACTCTTTTTATTTGAGGGATGACTTTAGGTGGAAGGGATGGAGAGGTTGCTGGTACGGGACGGTTTTTATCAGAACCAGAACTACCCTCATCTACCCCCAAATTCACATAATCCAGACTGATATTCTGATTATATTCGACATGCTGCTCCTTAAATACTGCCCAAAATAATAAAATATGCATTACAAAAACAAAGACAACAATCGAGAAATTGATTTTTTGTTGGTTTTCCATAAGAACTATATGTTAATGGAAATTATTATTGTTCGCAATAATATTGTTAAGCTAATGGCAGTAGATTTAAAATATGAAAACAAATAATGATCGAACGTGATTTGTATTTAGCAAAATTGGAAATAAATAATTTTAAAAATATCTATTAAATCAAAGTTCTATTTTTAAATTGTGGCTAAATAATAAAATGCAGTGCAGCGGTAAATCAGCAACAGAATCATCAATCTGGATTACCAATTGGCTAAAACTATCCTATCATTTTATTCAGGTTTAAATATTTGAAGTATATTAAGTTTATTTCAACTTTAACTATCCCCTAAAAAAAACAGGATAAAAGTAGCAAATTTTCTTTATTAATTCGCAGAGGATTTAACCAGCAAATAAATAACACCATAGCAAATCGCCTCTATCTTAAAAGAAGCAAAAGCCGGTATCCCTGTCAAAGAACTTTGCCGTAAATATAGCATCGGTAATTTCACTTTCTATCAATGGTGCGATCAATACAGTGATATAGAAACCTCGGATAGCAAGCGCTTAAAGCAACGGGAAGCTGAAAACCATAAGCTTGAGCCGATGTTGGCTAAGCTAAATTTACCATCCCAGCTTTAGAAGGAAACCATAACAAAGTCTTAGTACCCACCCAGGCAGGTAAAGCTTGGGAGTGCAACTACAACAAAGCCATAGCGTTACGATTGCCATGAGCTGCGCAATTGTTGGCTTAAGCCGCAGTGCTGACGATAATCAACCTAAGTTAGCGGATAATGCGCTGATGATGGTGGTAACCAGTGCGAACACCTTAACCGTGCATATAGAATAGAGGTAATAGATTTATATCTATTTAATAACCTAGGTAAGAAATAGAAATAACCGAAGAATGGCTAAGCATTTATAACATCGCAAGAGCTGATCAAGCATTAAATAATATGACACCGATTGAATATTGAATCGTAAAACAAACAACATCATTTTCTACCTGAATCTAGTACTAAGTTTGGGGTATTTACATTTGAGGTACAACTTTCTGCATACGTTTTATCGGCACCTAAAATTTTCTGAGAAAATTTTAAAAATGTGCCGTTTTTTCTATACCCAATATAAGCTTGAGCTATCCGATACACATAATTTCGGGTTTCTCCTGGAAAAAGGCTATGTTAAATCACAGCTACTTGCCGAATTTTTCAATAATTTCCTATTTAGACTCCAATTGTAATCTGCTAAAGCTTTAACATAATCCCCATTAAATTTTTTAGCATATAGGCCATATATCTAGCTTGCGCATCCAATGAATCTTGTATATTAGTTTTAGCTTTGAGTCCCCATTTTTTAGCAGTTGCAGGCATAAATTGGGCAATTCCATGAACACAAATTTTGTTGGCTTTGATATGTTTGATAAATCTTGACTCAGCCGCTATTTGTGCTTTTAATAATATTGGGTCGACCCTATATTTATTTCCATTAGCTTGAAATAAAGAATCATAAGTGGCTATGTTTGAAGGAATTTACTATCTAGCTATTGCAGTAAATGTTACCCAAATGCTTGTCAATATTCTCACTTAGTATCAACATCATCACTGAATTATTTTATAACTTAGGCTGATCATAGTAAGCGTAGCGGCTTAAACCTACAATAGCGCAGGTTATGGCATGGGTACTAGCGCTTTTTTATGCTTTTTCTTCTGAAGCTGAGATTTTAAACTCAGTTCGGTAAATATCTGCTTAAGCTTGCGATTTTCAGCTTCCAGTTGCTTTAAGCGTTTGCTATCCGAGGTTTCCATACCACCGTATTTTTCCGTCATTGCTAAAAGGTTGAGTTCCTCATGCCATGTTTATGGCAGAGCTTTTTGACAGGGATGCTAGCTTCAGTTTTTTGATATGGACACGAGTTGGTGGCTGTACTATTTTGGAGGTAGTTTCTGTGTTACAGGAAGATGAAATACTCATTACTGATTTATTGGCATATCAATCAGATTTGCATCTTTATTACTGGATTTGATTTTTTTCATGGTGGTTAAGAAATTTATTTGCTGATTTGCTATAGGTTTTGTTCTAATTTGGATTAGTTCATATTCAACTTTATATTGAGTGTATGATGATTTTATCTTTGCATATGCCAGCGCAAGTAGGTTGGTAGTGATCAAATTATTTCAATGTGATATTGGCTGGTCTGTGTTTTAGAGCAAAGTCAGTTTTATTATGCGGCATTTGTTTCTTTTACAATAGGCTTTTTTAAATCAAACTATAAATCGTCATTATAATATTGATGTCAATATGCTTGATGTTTTTATCATGTGTAATAATTTAATTCTGACTGGTTGGACTGATATTATAGTTAAGTTGCAATCAGTAGAAATTAGTTAAGGAATATGGCAATGGCACAATTTTTTGCAATTCATCCGACCGATCCGCAGGAACGGCTGATTAAGCAGGCGGCTGATATTATCCGCAAAGGTGGGGTAATTGTTTACCCGACTGATTCTTGTTATGCGCTAGGCTGCCAATTAGGTAATAAGCAGGCTATGGAACGGATTTTGTATATTCGCGCTATTGATCAGAAACATCATCTGACGCTGATGTGTCATAATCTCAGTCAGTTGGGGGTATATGCCAAAATTGATAACAGTCAGTACCGGTTGCTGAAGGCCGCAACACCTGGCAGCTATACGTTTATTTTACAGGCGACTAAGGAGGTACCAGCGCGCACATTACATCCGAAACGCAAAACAATTGGTTTACGCGTACCAGATAATCGCATTGCCTTAGCTCTATTACAGAATCTGGGCGAACCGATGCTGTCATGCACGCTGATGCTGCCACATGAAGATGAGCCGTTAACAGACCCATATGAGATTCGTGATCACCTGGAGCATGCCGTGGATCTGGTCATTGATGGAGGATGGTGCGGTACTGAGCCAACGACTGTGGTGGATATGACAGATGGTGTCGCGCTGATCCGCTCAGGTAAGGGTGATATTGGTGTGCTTGGTTTATAAATAGCAAACTGGTACTATATTTAGTTTGTTACTGAATTTTTGTAGACATTAAAGGATAGCGCATTGGAGAATTTCGACTTCGCTATGGTGTTTCTGGCGATTTTACCCATTTTATTAACGATTACTTTTACGGTAGTCGCTTCGGGCTATGTGGCTCGATATTACGGTGACCGTACTGCTGAGATGATGGGGCGGTTAACGATTAATCCACTCAAGCACATTGATCTGATCGGCACGATTGTCTTACCGTTGATTATGTTTCTGATATCCAATGGCCAGTTTATTTTTGGCTGGGGCAAACCGATGCCAATTAATTCAGCCAATTTTCGTGATGTGCGTATGGGCACACGCATGGTGGCGATATCGGGACCGTTGGCTAGTCTGCTGATGTGTTTTGGATGGACGATCATGTACATTATCAGTATATGGATACCAGAATATTTTCAAAAGCCATTAATGATTATGTCTGTACTGGGTATTAAATTCAATGCTATTTTCTGTGCTTTGAATCTAATACCGATCCCGCCGCTGGATGGCGCCCGCTTTATTGATACTTTTTTACCGGCAAAAACCTCAATGCAATACCGCAAGCTGGAACCTTATGGAACATGGATTATTTTATTGCTGATGGCTTCCGGTCTGCTTGGTTTCATTATTAACCCGTTTATTGCGCTGATTCTGAATATATGCAATTATTTAATTCAACTTTTCGGCTAATAATGGTAAGTTGATAATCTGCTTTGCTGTAAGTACGAAAAAACCGTTTACTCAATATTTTAAGTTGCGGTTTTATTTTTTTCAATTTGTTGCTGGCTCGGTTTGTGTGGTATCTGACCATTGGCCGATGGTAATCCGATCTAATCCGGCCAGATCCGGCAGAGTTTGTATCTGCATAAAGCCGTGTTGCGCTAGGCATGCCCGTACAGCTTGCCCCTGATCGTAACCATGTTCAAGCATAATCCAGCCCTTATCACGCAGAAAAGTCGGTGCACCGGCAATGACGGCTGTCAATGCTGTTAGACCGTTGTGATGATCGGTCAAGGCTTGTTGAGGTTCGAAGCGCAGATCGCCCTGCTGCAGATGCACGTCATCCACAGCAATATAGGGCGGATTAGAAACGACAACATCAACGCTGTGTGCCGCCGGCTGTGGCTGTGCTTGGTACCATGATCCCTTACCAAAGCGCACGGTGGCCTGCAGAAACGTGGCATTGTCTTTTGCCACTGATAAGGCTTCTGTACTGATGTCAGCAGCCCATACTTCAGCATCGGGTCGTTCGCAGGCGATGGTAATGGCAATGGCGCCACTGCCTGTGCCTAAATCCCAGATACAGCCATGTTTCGGCAGATAAACTAAGGCCGCTTCAACTAGATGCTCAGTTTCCGGTCGTGGAATCAGGACTGCGTCTGATACTTTAAAAGTACGGCCATAAAATTCGCGCCATCCGAGAAGATAAGCCAGTGGCTCACCTGCCAGTCGCCGTGCCCTCAGCTGATCCAGCGTATTTTGTTCGTTTGCTGTGAGCAGACGCTGCCCATGTGCGATGATGTCGGCGTGGCTGACGGACAATGAATGCTGAACCAGCAGTCGTGCTTCTAGCCGAGCCAGACCGCTGTGTTGCAACCAGTAGCTGATGGTAATCGGTTTCTCGTTATTCATGATGTACAATCGGTTAAGCGGATTTATAATAAAAATAGGGTAGCCAGTCCGAGAAAGATAAAGAATCCGCCAGAATCGGTTACGGCGGTAATCAGCACGCTACTGCCTAGTGCCGGATCACGCCCTGATTTTTGCATCAATACCGGAATCAGTACGCCGACGGTGGCCGCAAGTAGTAGGTTCAAGGTCATGGCTGCAACCATCACTAAACCAATGCCAATACTGTGGTAGAGAAAGTAGGACACTATGCCCATGACGGATCCCCAGATCAGCCCGTTGACCAGTGATACTCCCTGTTCTTTGTGCAGCAGGCGCCGCGCCTGATTATTGCTGATTTGGCCGGATGTCATGGCACGCACAATCATGGTGATGGTCTGATTGCCGGAATTACCGCCTATACCGGCTACGATTGGCATTAGGGTAGCCAGTGCGACTATTTTTTCAATGGAATGCTCGAACAGACCGATTACTCTGCTGGCGATAAAGGCGGTACACAGGTTGACGGCCAGCCAGATCCAGCGGTTTTTGACTGAGTCGATTATTGGTGCGAACAGATCTTCTTCTTCGCGCAAACCAGCCATATTGAGCATATCGGATTCAGATTCTTCACGGATAACGTCTACCATTTCATCGATGGTGATACGTCCGATGAGTTTGCGGTCGTCATTAACTACCGGTGCGGTCACCAAGTCATAACGTTCAAATGCGGCGGCGGCTTCTTCTACATCTTCTTCAGGACGAAAGGTAACCACGTCATCAGCCATAACATCTGAAACCAGTGCTTCCGGATCAGATACCAGTAGACTACGGATAGGTAGAACGCCCTGCAATACATCCTGATCATCGACCACAAATATTTTATCGGTATGATCTGGTAGACGTTCAAAACGACGTAAATAACGCAGTACGACTTCACAGCTTACATCAGCGCGGATGCTGACCAGCTCAAAATCCATTAGGGCACCGACTTGATTGTCTTCAAAGGACATCGATGCGGCGATCTGTGCCTGCTCTTGTTCGTCTCGACTACTAAGCGCTGCGTAGACCACTTGTTTGGGTAAATCCGGAGCCAGTTCAGCCAACTCATCTGCATCCAGATCATCAACAGCAGCCAAAAGTTCCTGCTGTTCCATGTTTTCAATTAGTGTCTCGCGTACCGGATCGGAAACTTCCAGTAAGACTTCGCCATCTTCGGTCGGGATCGCCAGTTTCCATACCAGCATACGTTCTGCTAAAGGCAATGACTCCAGTAAGGTCGCCATGTCTGCCGGGTGCAGGTCATGTAGGGCGATAATCAGTTCCGCTAAAGCCTGTTCCTGTTCTGGTGTCTGTAAGTAAGACTGGCTAGGTGAATGAATATATTCGGCAACTGGTAGCAAGGTGGCAACCAGTTCACAGATATGATCGGTATCGATGTGCTGATGTTCTGGTTCGCTAACGTTACTTTGGTTATCCATTGTATTTGTGTCCTAGTCAGTTTTTGATACACTCGGCTCAGTGATTGTCATGCCATCCGCATATATGCTTTGCGGTAACGGTATTTTTCTTTTTTGGGCGATAAATTAAAGCCTGCTTTGGCAGGCTATGGATATATTGTACACGGATTTCGGTGATGAACTGTTATTTTATGCCAATGAAAAGCAGTCTGCTGCTATGTTAAAGTTGAAAATATCTGTTTGATGCAGCCTAAGAATGGTTGGCTGTAATCACTTTGTTTGTATGGAATAATGGCTTATGCAACAGGATGATAGTTTGTGCAAAAAGATAATTTTGATGAATGCCAGTTTTTTTGCGGAGACCAAAAAACGAGGTTTGTCTAAAGCTATCCGTTGAATTCAAATTTTGGATTGGTATTCATTTACTGCTTATTTTCAACTTCTTTTAATCATTCACTACAGGGTATGTCAAAAGCATTTTATTGATTTTCCTACAGCTCTTCATCTTTATGCGCATATTTTAATAATTTTTCTGTTTGCCTTGCTAAAGTGGCCGGCCATTTAAGACTGAATTATTTGGGCGCGTGTATGGATGTTATTCTGACCAGTTTGGGCATTGGTTATTATTGGATGATACGGTCACACACCAGCTTGTTTGTGGTCGGCTAATCGGCTTTCTGAACAAGGGTGCTGTCTTGTTCCTCGTTATTACTATCCTATCCAAGCACAAAGCAGCATACACGTGCTTTTGTGCTGCTGCTTGGGCTTTACGTTGCAATAATTATCCAGTTAAGTACGGATTTGGCTGCCAGCTGCTACGGCTAGGCCTGTTTTACAGATAACGCTTTGGCCAGTTTAATCTCCTATCCATTTATTGTGCTAATTCAGGCAGTGCCAATACAGCATACTGCTTGTAGCACTGGAAATTGAGTACTGGTGATTATCAGGGCTTATGAATGTTGTTCATGAATAGCTTACGTAAGGGAAAGGCGCTGGTGGCAACCAAGCTGCCCGACTTTGTCAGGCCGGGGCTCTGATTGCGGATGCAGTTAAGCCCAATATTTCTTTTTCGAAGTTTTGCCAATCCCAGGATTGAAACTGTTGGTCGGATCCAGCTGACGATAGAATTTGGACAGTTCCGGTTTAGCGTGATACAGATGGCCAACATTGTGCTCCGCTGGATATTGGGCGCCGCGCTGATCCAGTAATACCAGCATTTCATCTTCTACTTTGGTGCAGTCTGTGCCTTTTTTGGCGATGTAATCCTGATGAAAAACATGACAAAAAAAGTGACCATAATACATTTTGTGGATGAAATGCTGATTGATGCTTTCCGGCAGGGTTTCAAACCATTCACTGTCATTACGACGCAAGGCGACATCCAGTGCAATAATGTTTTCTACTTTATCGCAGTGGGCATTACGATAGGTAGTGGCGGCACCGGCTGCGGCAAAACGATGCAACATTGCTGCTTCGGCTTCTTGTTCATTACAGCGGAAAAAGTTGCCATTTTTTTGTTGGAAATAGCTTTTCAAAAATGTTTCCGCTTCAGCGATCCCATCGTCGGCCATTTTCAGGATCAGGTGATGTTCGTAACGGTCGCGGTAGTCACGGATGGATTGGGGCAAATGTTGTGGCAACAGTTTGCACACAAATACGGCAAAGCGATCCGAAAAATTTTTTGGGAAGAACGGAATTTTGGCGATAGTACGATCAACAAAGTTTTTGAAAGCAAACAGTCGCGGCATGGCATCGGTACCAAATTTTTGTATGGCGATAAAGATGTCTTTGCCATAAACCGCGGCAATATCGAAAGCTTCACGATGCATGTATTCGCCAGACACGGGCAAATTTTTAAATGTGCTAAGAATATGCCGGCGGATATGATCCAGTTCATGGGTATCATTGCTACCAATGTAAAACACTGCTGAAGTTTTTTCCAGTGGAAAAGTATCAAGACGCACAGCAAAAACCATTAAGTGTCCAGCACAGCCTGAAGCCTCATAATGACGTGCCGGATCTGCGTTGAAGCGAGCTGGAGTATCAGCATCAATTTCCCGCACATGATCACGATAGCTATGATCGTGCCCCACACCGGCATCATGATTGATGTCTTTATCGGTATAGGAGCCATTTTGTAGCCTGCTGAGAATGGTTTCCGGCTCATTACCCAGCTCAATACCCAGATGGTTAACCAAATGCAGCTGCCCCTGCTCATCTAATTGCGCAAACACCGCCATTTGTGTGTAAGCCGGGCCACGCTGGATCAGTGCTCCGCCAGAATTATTACATACTCCGCCCATCACTGAGGCACCAATACAGGAGGAACCAATAACGGAATGCGGACCACGATTGTACTTTTTCAGTTCTTTTTCCAATCGGAATAAGGTACTGCCCGGTAAGCAGACTACCTGCTCGCCATCAGCAATCACTTTTATGCCGTCCAGACGGCGGGTACTAACAATAACTATGGGGCGATCGTAGTCATTACCATCTGGCGTGGAACCGCCAGTCAATCCGGTATTAGCCGACTGGGTAATAACGATAACGTCAGCGGCTACACAGGCTTGCAATACCTGCCATTGTTCTACTAAAGTTCCTGGCAGTACTACTGCGATGGCATCACCAACGCCAAAACGGATTCCCTGACGATATGGTAGTGTATGAGCCGGATCAGACAGCGTGTGCTGTGGTCCGACGATATTCTGTAACTGTTGTATCAGTGCTGACCGATTTTTCATGTCCATATTTGCTCCTTCTGAAATTGTTAAAATGATATTTTAATTAATACTTGTTACTTTAGAACGATTATATGTTAACGAAAAGGGTTTTATGCTTAGTGGTTAGGTTTAGATATCCGGTATAAATCCGCCACTCTGACGCTGCCATAGCAGGGCATAGACGCCGTTTTGAGCCAGTAATTCACTGTGTGTGCCCTGTTCGACTATTCGTCCCTGATCCATGACGATCAGTCGATCCATCGCAGCAATGGTTGACAGTCGATGTGCTATGGCTACAACGGTTTTTCCTTGCATCAGCTGAGTCAGATTTTCTTGGATTGCCGCTTCAACTTCAGAATCCAACGCGCTAGTGGCCTCATCCAATAATAATATTGGCGCATCTTTCAGGATAACACGGGCTATGGCAATACGTTGCCGTTGGCCACCGGACAGTTTCACCCCCCGTTCACCGACGTGAGCATCATAGCCATGGCGGTCTTTGGCATCGCTCAGGGTAGGGATAAATTCTGCGGCCGCAGCTTTTTGTGCTGCCTGCTGCATTTGCTCATCGGTGGCATCAGGACGGCCGTAGATGATGTTATCGCGAACAGAACGGTGCAATAATGATGTATCCTGCGTCACCAAACCGAGCGCAGCGCGTAGGCTGTCTTGAGTAACATCGCGGATATCCTGTCCGTCAATCAAAATTCTGCCACCTTGCACATCATAAAAGCGCAATAATAGGTTAGTTAAAGTCGTTTTACCGGCACCACTGCGTCCTACCAGACCGACTTTTTCGCCAGCACGGATATGCAGATTAAAGTCGGTTAATAAGGGTTTATCGGCGCTATAGGCGAAGTTGACATGTTTAAAATCAATGGCTCCATGTTCTACCTTTAATGGCAGGGCATTTGGTTTATCCTGAATGGTGTGCGGACGTGATAAAATATTCATACCGTCTTCAACTGTACCAATATTTTCAAATAGACGCGCACTTTCCCACATCACCCAGCGCGACAAACCATTAATGCGTGAAGCCATAGCAGTAGCGGTAGCAATCGCACCCACGCCCACTTGCCCCTGTATCCATAGCCAGATCCCCAGTCCAGCAGAACTTACTACCAGCAAAATATTAATGGCAGTACTCAGACTGTCTAGCAAAGTAGCTAAACGCATCTGAGCATTAACAGTTATTAGAAATTCCTGCATAGATGCTTTTGCATAAGCGGCCTCGCGCGCACTATGTGAAAAGAGTTTGACTGTGGCAATATTGGTGTAAGCATCGGTAATACGACCGGTCATCAGACTGCGTGCATCTGCCTGTCGCTGAGCAGTACGGGACAATTGTGGAATCAGAAATTTCAGCACCAGTACAAACAGCACGATCCACGTAATAAATGGCAATAATAGCCAGCTATCCATGCCGGCGAGAATAACGCCACTGCTGACAAAATATACCACTACATACACCAGCATATTGGCAACAGACATAACAGTATCGCGTACCGCCAGCGCCGTCTGCATCACTTTGGCCGATACACGCCCAGCAAATTCATCCTGATAAAAGCCCATACTCTGTCCGAGCATCAACCGGTGAAAGTTCCAGCGCAGACGCATCGGGAAAGCACCTTGCAGAGTCTGAAACTGTATACTGGAAGAGAAGAAAGACCAGAAGATGCTGAAAATCATTACACCGGCCATCAAGATTAGGTCATGACCTTTATCTGACCATAATTGTGCCGGTGAATAAGCGCCCAGCCAATCGATAACTGTGCCTAAAAAACGAAAGACTACTGCTTCCAGAATACCCGTACCGACTGTCGTAATCGCCATTAATAACAGCCAGCCTCGAGTACCGTCCAGACAACTCCAGATAAACGGCAATACTCCTTTTTTGGGCGATTGCGGCAGGGTATCCGGATAAGCATCAATACGGCTTTCAAACCAGGAAAAAAAACGGTCAAGTAGCATAAACAGGACTTTCTCGTTGGTGACACAGGCACTTAGGAAACCAAGATGTCTGATACAAGAATATGATAAAAGGAATCATTATACAACTTCTAATAGGTAAAACCGATCTGTCTCCGCAATGTGATAGAATGATAGCGGTACATCAGCATACCAGACAGTCGCTGTGTATTCTATTCAGTGCATAGAGGAAAGTCCGGGCTCCATAGAGCAGAATGCCGGCTAACGGCCGGGCGCCGTGAGGCGACGGAAAGTGGCACAGAAAGCATGACCGCCGATGGCTGTGGTGACACAGCACAGGTAAGGGTGAAATGGTGCGGTAAGAGCGCACCGTGCCGTTGGTAACAACGTGTAGCAGGCCAAACCCCATTTGGAGCAAGACCAAACAGGATGCCTTGAAGCTGCTCGCTGAGCATCCGGGTAGGTTGCTTGAGCGGTACAGTAATGTACCGCCCAGATGAATGACTGTCCGAGACAGAACCCGGCTTATCGGTTGTCTGATGTACCTTTTTTCTCTGAAAGAAATGATCTACATTTTATTACCAGTCTGACCTCACACTGGTATGCCCCGTATCGACTAGATTCTAGTGTTTTAAGTATATAAGCCAGATTTTTTGAATGAGTCAGAATTTCAGGCAAGAATGGAAATTTTTCAATTATATTAACTTAACATATTTCATTTGTGTCGGCTAAACCTAAATTTCGTTATTCACTGCCACATTAGTGTATATTTTATTTTGGTAAAAAACACTCCTAGTTAGCGATGAAGACAATCAAATATTTATGTATGATTATTTTCACGTGCATATCATTAATAAGCTACGCAGACTGTGAAAAACTAATTCCGGCTTTAATTTCTAAATTGCACCATCATTATTCTGATTCAGGTTTTAAATTCACCGCATGTAAGGTTTGGCCTGCTGATCCGACAAAGACCATTATAGCGTTGGCTCTTACCAAAGATGAAGACAGACAGGCAGCCAGTTTTGACTTGGATGTTTTAGTGGTTGATAGTCGAAGTGGTGAGGTTATAGCGCGCAATCTGAAAAAAGATGCCATAACCAGTGATGCAATCACATTTCAAAGTTTGGTTATCGATACAGCTCGCTATAAATTGAATAAACAGTCAAAGGCCTTCGGGGTACGTATGAATTACTCAGGTAGCTCTCATGTTAACCCTTTGGAAGTACAATATTTTAATTTATATCATTTCCACCATAAAAAACTAACACAGACGATTAACGATTTACTGGTATATCATTTTGGGGGTGAACAAGATGATATGGGTTGTGCCAGTCAGTTTCATGAATTTAATAGCATCTTATCTTTGAGTCAGAGCGAAACCAACCATTTTGCAGACATAATAGTTACAGATAAAAGATCTATTTTAACGTTTAAGTCTTTAAAGGGTGAATGTGTTAATGAAGTTGTTGAACGACCAAAGATTAAATTTTATTTACGTTACAATGGCAAAGAATATGTGATACCGAAAATAAAAAACAGAGGCTATTATAATTATTAACTGCCTAGTGTAGGATAAGTGCTGGTTTGATGGCAGCCTGATAATGGATCAGTTGCTAAATTGTTTAATGCTTAAAATTTATTTGATAACTTGAATTATATTTAATACCAGAATATGAGCTACTTTAATTATCATGCAAAAGCTAAACAACTCATCAAGGATGGTTTTCTGGTTAGGCATGAATTCGTAGATAACTGGAACGGCATCAAGCCGGCTTTGGTTTTATATTTTGCCAATTCCAAACCAATGCCGATCAGGGAATATAGATGGGCGGAGTATTTGCCTTTGCTTGTACAGGATGTTTAAATCATCAGGCTGTTAATTTTAAATCCCTTTATCCCGATATTAGCCAGTTACTGACAATACATTATGCTCTAGGCTGAGCTGACTGTTTTAAAATCCCTAAATTCTTTATGCCGATCACTAAAAGGCAGCTGTGGCTGTTTGTTTTTACATCAAGAGCTTGCTGGTGCACTTAATATACACTGATGACAACCGGTATTCGGTTTAGACCAAATGGATAGATCTTTCTGAGCAATGATATGTATCTAAAAGTAGAAAAATATCATAAAATTTAGCAAATAATGTTCCAAAATTAGAGAATTAGCTAGTTTTCAATCCACAGGTCGAGATTATTGCTATTAATGGGTAAAGGAGGGAATATCAATTTATTTCCAATCAGAATGCTGATTACATTAACGGTGGTGCAACTGTTAATGGCGGCAGAGTCGTTCGGACAAGACAATAATCCAATTACGTTCATGGATCAAAACAAAACCAGCCTAAACTTTGTTTTATCTTCTGTGTTAACAGAACAAGAAAAATTTTATCCGCAACAAAAATTTACCTGCAAAGAATACTATTTTGGCACTTATGTAAAAGTGGGGCGTTCTGTGTGTTATGGTAACCCGCATAAAATAATCAAACTGGTAAATGAAGACATTAAATTCGATGTAATTAAACCTGAGCAGGTATTACGTTATCTGCAAAAAGAGAATTTTATTGACGTTGAAACCGGAAAAATCAGGGTTGATCAGGATGGAATACCAGCAGTTAAATTATTTTATGGTCGCGAAAATCAAAGGGAGGCATTTTGGCTGATTTTTAAATTAGTAAAGACGCAGGTAGTCAATGCTCATGTGCCAGTCTATCGTAATGTACCTCCTGTTTATCTGTTATTTGCCGTTATGGACGCAAGCAGTGGAGAAATACAATCTATTGATATGTTCGGTCAAGCTCAGGATGACCCGCAATTGCTGGCTGTTAAGCTATTAAGAAAACTGTTTTTGTGGCAAAACGCTAATACTGCCGACAAAATAGCTATGTTGCAAATTGTTACAGAGATGCGAAGTCCTGTTGCGGAAGAGCTGGCTATAGCCGCAATCAATTCTAACGAAGATGACTTGATATATGCTGGAATCAATGTTCTGGGTTGGTTGGGCAAAAAATCACACTTATATTTAATCGATAAGGTGATGAGCGGAAATGATGAGACGAGATTGCGTGCACGCAGCGCCCGAGCGATGGAGCAAATCGGGCACAATGATTCTGATGCTCGAGAGGTCATATTTCTGGCCATATTTCACGCTTTAAAGCAAGAAAAAAATCCTGAAGTGGCTGCTGCGATGATGCTGACAGTGCAGAATTTACGTCAACAGAAATATGGTCTGAGCGAAGATCAATATGGCCGTATATCTGGTGATATAGAAGCGGCCAAACAAAAATGTATGCGCGATCTTCATGGTATTTTGCATTCTTGAAACTCATTGTTTAAGATACGGCTGCGATGGAGCTGATTATTTGGTGCTAATTTTGGCACGGGTACAGACGTTGCCAACAGATGAGGGCGTAACAAAAAATGGTCAGATTGAGCAATACTGAGATCTAACAGACCAGCTTGTGTCGGTGCAGAAATGTGAAAATTTGATTTATCTAAAAATTAAATTATTGGCTTAGTACGTAATGAATAGACCGGTATAAAGGCCAGTCTGATATAGATTCTGTGAATTTATTTAATTTGCAGTAGTTGTTATTAAAATCTTGCTTAAATAATTGATAGTTAATCATATTTTAGTGTTTGGCTATGTGGGTTTAAGTCAGTATTGAAGCAAGGTTGAATTTAATCTGCAATACTGACCAATATAATGTGAATGATGAATGAATAGCCATCAGTCTGGATTACTTGGGCGAATAATCTGCTCCAAAATACTGCTGGCTGATTTTGGCGAGTTTACCATTGTGGATAATTTTCTTTATCCCCTGATTGATGTCCTGCGTCAGCTCTGAGCCCTGGTTGCCTTTACTCACCAATAAATAACTATAGGGCGAACCGATGCGATCATTATCTGCTTTGCTCAGTTCAATCACTTTTAGTTTCAACTGATATTGCTTGATAAACTGTTCAAGCATGGCACGATCAATCAATTGGAAATCGTATTTGCCATTGGCCACATTTTGTAACACTGGCAGCAGATCGGCTTCACTATACTGTATTTTGACCGGATTATCTTGATTGGATTGATTAAAGTTTTCCAAAGCGGTGGTGTAGTTTAGTCCGGGCGGTGTTTCAGTGGATTTGCCTTTTAAGTCCTGAAAACTCTTGATGCTTTGATCGTTCGCTCTGACCGCGATCACATATTGATTCAGAAAAATCGGATCGGTATAGAAGTATTTTTCCTGACGCTGTTCGTTCATGGCAAAATTATTGGCGCCCACCTGATAGCGATCTGAGTCCAATCCGGCCAGTACTGAAGGAAATTCGGCAATTTCAAAGCTGATACTGTATTGTGGCAATTCAGCAAAAATTGCCTTAGCCACATCAATGTCATAGCCGCTTAATTCGCCATTTTGATTAACCGTCACAAACGGGCTGGGCGAGCCTGAGGTGGCAATGACTACGTGTTTTTTTTCGCCATTTCCCGTCTGTGGCTGCTGATTATCACAGCCACTCAGCAGCAATAAGCCGGTGAGCAGCAGCGTAAAAATCTGTTTTATATTCATATTATTCTCCTGAAATCTTATAAATCATTCTTGTGCCAAGCTTCTTTAAACAAAACCCATTTTCTGCATGGCCTCAAAGTCATCATCGCCATAGCGCACTAAGCCGGTTTTCATTAAACTGAAACCCAGTCGCTGATAAAATTGCACAGTTTGCGGATGGGTATAA
The DNA here is from genome assembly GCA_024103515.1 of Snodgrassella sp. GTDB lineage: Bacteria > Pseudomonadota > Gammaproteobacteria > Burkholderiales > Neisseriaceae > Snodgrassella. The sequence continues at coordinate 18,301 of JAGGIK010000022.1, forward strand.
AGAATAATATTGCAGTGTTTGACTTGTGCCACCAGCTTCTCAATAATCAGACGACCATACTGCTGGCCGTGTAAATGTTTAGCCAGTGCCACATTGTAAATGGCTGCTTGACAGATACCATCTGACAACGCTCGTCCGACACCTACTACCTGTTTATCCTGCAACAGGAATACCACCGCATAGCTTCTACTGAAAACCAGTTGCTGCGTTGCTGCGTCTAAATCACTTAATCCGTAGAACTGTAACAGTTCCGCCACCTGCTGCCAGTTGATATTTTGACAATGTTGTTGGACAACAATATCCATTGCTTACCTCCGTATTACTGTTTATATCTGGTAATCGGCTGCTGACAAGCCGTGATATCGGGCTAAAAACGCCTTAGTCCGCAGATGTTTCGGATGGGTAAACACCTGTTCCGGTGGGCCATCTTCAATGATCTGTCCTTGATCCAGAAACATTACCCTTGTGGCAATTTCATGCACGAAACTCATTTCATGTGATACCAGAATCATGGTATTGCCTGCTAAGGCAGCTTGTTTGATGGTGGCCAATACTTCTCCAACTAGCTCCGGATCTAATGCCGAGGTTGGTTCATCCAGTAGCAACACTTTCGGATCCATTGCCAACGCTCTGGCAATGGCAACTCGTTGCTGTTGGCCACCTGACAACTGTTTGGGATAATGAGCAACCCGATCCTCCAGTCCTACCTGACGCAGCTTGGCCAAGGCAATTGCCTCTGCATCGGCCTTGCGGTATTTTTTCACTACAAGTAATCCTTCCATGACATTTTCCAAGGCAGTTTTTTGCTGGAACAAATTAAATTGTTGAAAAACCATTGCTGACTGCTGACGAAATTGCACCAGTTCTTTTTTATTCACTCGTTGGGTATCAATCTGCATATTGTTTATTGTCATCAGCCCTTGCTGTGGTTGCTCCAATAAATTCAGACAGCGCAGTAAAGTAGATTTACCCGCACCAGAGGTGCCGATAATGGCTACAATTTCATGTTTTTTAATTGAAAAATTGAGTTGATTGAGCACCTGATGGTGTTGATAAGAAAGACTGAGGTCACGAACATGAATCATATAAGCTTACCTTTGCGATAACTAGGCGTATTCAGACTATCTGGAATAGCTATTCTGTTTTCCCAGTACCTAACACCCAGTTCAATAATTACTGTTAGTGCCCAGTAAATCAAGGCCAGCGATATATAAACCTCAAAGTAACGGTAATTATTGCCCGCCAGTATTTTGCCTCTAGCAGTCATCTCGACTACGGAACAGACAAAAGCCAGCGAGGTGCCCTTCAACAGACCGATCAAAGTATTACCCAAATTAGGTAACGCCACCACAAAAGCTTCCGGAATCACAATACGCCGTAATACCTGAGCATAGGTCATCCCCAACGACTGCGCAGCCTCAATCTGGCCTTTACTAACCGATTGCAAGGCGGCACGTAAGGTTTCCGAGTTGTACGCCGCTTCGTTGAGCGAGAAAGCCACCAGCACAAACAACATTGAGGGTATTGAATTGATATTGAAACTGGTATGGCAGAAATAATTCAGATAGCGCAGCAGTACCGGCACCCCATAGTAACTCAGATACAGTTGCACCAGTAATGGTGTGCCCCTGACAAAAGAAACAAACAGTGCCGTCAGCTGAGATAGGAACACAACGCGATTAACTTTGATCAGCGCCAGCACCAGCCCCAGCAGTATCCCAAACAGCATAGCCAGTACGGTAATCATCAGTGTGACCGGCAAATAGGCCAGCAAAGAGGGAATCTGGGTGAAGATAAGCTTGATATCAATGATATTGGGCATCATTACCTGTCCTGCACTAACAACGTTGCTCATGCCTGAAACTGCTTATCGCGATTGTGTGGAATCTGCCAGATGCTGACATCAGGACCGAGAGGCAGAATATCATAAGGATTATTGCCATGACTGCCTAACCAGTAGCCCTGCTTGATGGCCTGAAAATCGGTAGTATCACCGAATGCCGGAATTTGATATAATTCGCGGGCGTAAGCCCATAAATTTGGAAAATCAATCAGACGATTGCGATTGGTTTTAAAGACCGAATAATAAGCAACATCAAAGCGAACCAAAGTGACATACAGGCGAATATCTGCATCTGTGAGCCGATTACCAAACAAATATCGCGAATGACTTAAATGCTCCTCTAGCTTATCCAGACGATTAAACACCAGATGGTAAGCTTCTTCATATGCCTGTTGCGATTGGGCAAAGCCAGCCTTATAGACACCATTATTTACTTCATCAAACAGAATCTGATTGAATTGTTTGATGTCCTTGCGTAAATCCTCAGGGAATAAATCCGGCGCCTGTGGCTGATGAAACGGTTTAAAGGCGGTTTCCCAATAATAGGTGAGATTAAAATAATCATTGTTCACCACTTTTCCCAATTTGACATCCACCACGGCCGGTACAGTAGCCCGTCCGCTGTATTCAGGATCTGAACGAGCGTAAATTTCCGGTAGATAGCGGATACCCAATACTGGATCAACACCATCAGGATCGAGTGAGAATTCCCAGCCATTTACCGTTCTAATCGGACTGGCTTTACCAAGACTGATCATATTTTCTAATCCAAGTAACTTGATTGTAATAACAGATCGGTGCGCCCACGGGCAAATAGCGGCCCACAATAACCGATAACGCCCCGCTTCTACTGGTAACATACCCGGTTCATTACCAAATGGCGTAGTAAAATGATTTTGCTGACGATTGAATTTACCATCCGTGCCAATCTCTTTTGCATCTTCAGAAGTCACTATTTTTCCTATTGACATAACATCTTTCCTTATCATTGATCACGTAAACCGATTGGTCATAACAATTCTTATCTCAATCTAACATCATTTGTTTTTGAAATTAAATACAAATTAGACATATTTATATAATTGTCACTTCTATATCTAACTGTTATTCAATATTTATGGTAGGCAAAGGCAATCTGATTAAGACTGATGTACTGAGGAGACCACATCAACTCTAACGTTTATCTTTCATCAGTCTGAGTTATTGAGTGATCATTGTGCCTCAATGCCTATTAAAGAAAACGCGCAGAGAAATTTAGAGATCAATAAAAATGATAACAAGAGGTCCAAGATTAATAAAACTTATGAATTTTTCCGACAAACCAAGATTAATTTGGCACGGTTACTAAACAATAAACAGAATAAAATTTGTGTTTAAAATAAACAGTCACTCAAGTAATATTATTTTTTTATGCCAATAATATCAATCTAGCCAACATCATCCATAATTAATTTAAGTTGGCTATCATCTTTGCCTCAAATAAAACAATAGCCATTAGTTTGGCTATATTGATCGAAATAAATATGATCAGTCGCTAGACAGGCTTGCTGAAAGGAATTTTTCTTTATTAATAAACTTGATCAACTGCCTCTGAAACCCATCAGCCGTAATTTGCTCACTGGAGCAATCGAGTAATTCTAAATAGTCCCATCCGATTCAGGTAAAATCTGCTGACAATCTTCAATTGCGGTAAGATGTTAAGTTGATTCGGCAAAATTTTCCGTTAAAGCTGAACATGCAATAGAAGCAATAAAATTATTACTGTATGATAAATATGACAAAAAAATAACGCAATCAAGCGTAAATTTCAATAAATTGCCAAAAATCGTTAACGCCTCTTTGAGCGTAATGCGCTGATTCCAGTAGCTTTCAATCGTCAAATTAGCAGGCAGGCGTTGTACACATTTAGGCAGACTGCGCCACGCCTTAAGCCATTTAAACACATCAAGCCATCTGCTGATGACATTGCGTTATCGTGTTGCATAAGTCAATTGCTGCAAATCCACTTTTGCCCGCAGAACTATTAATCCTCAGCCATCCCACTTCTCCCCAACTTGAGCGATACCGGTCATGCTGTTGATCGTTGGTTTTACTATAAATAATAGCCATAATTAGATTGGAATTAATCCAACTAAAGTGTATTTTAACTCACTACTCGAGTCGTCACGGTAGTAACCAAAAAATATGAAGCAAGTTCAAGCCTCTGTCCACACAGCAATACAGCTATCGTTTTGTCCAGACTGACAATTGTCTAATCAAAAACATAATAAGCACACAAAGAAGTGTTTATTAACCCGAAAGCATGATTTGCATAAATGTGTAAATAAATTATTTTATTTTACACAGTAATTTAACCATGTAGCACTTTTCATTCTTTACATTATTACCCATTTTATGTCAGGCTTAACCACTCTGTAATTTGCTCGCTCTCGATCATGCACACCCGCCAATTTTTATCCTTATATGGTTCTATTTTCTTTTTATTTTCTGGCTATGGTCTCTTTCTGAATTCCGCCGGGGTCAAGCTTACCCAGATGGGCGTTAACAATATCACCATCGGGGCATTGAACGCTGCATTTTTTATTGGCGGCACCATTTCCGCGATTGTTTCACACCGCATCATCTCCCGAGTTGGCCATATTCGCAGTTTCAGTGTGTTTGGTTCATTGTTTGCCATGGCCGCGCTAGCGCATTTAATGGTGGAACAGCTATGGATGTGGGGCGTGTTGCGCGCCATGCTGGGTTTCTGTCATTACAGTCTGCTGATGGTGGTGGAAAGCTGGTTTACAGCGCGCAGTGTGCCGCAGACGCGCGCCAAAATTTTGGCTTTGTATGAAGTGATCTATTACGCCTCCTCCGCCACCAGCGTACTGTTACTCAGTTTGAACATGTCCAGCAACAATATCTTTACGTTGGCGGCCATTCTGGTAATTACCGCCACTTTGCCGGTCGGACTGACCAAAATGCAGCAGCCAGATATACCCAAACGGGAACGCATCAGCCTGCCACATGTTCTGTCCATTCTGCCACTGGCGTGGATGTCGTGTTTTATGGCTGGTATTTTTATCAATGGCTTTTTCACCATGGGCTCAGTATTTATGCTACGCCTAGGCTATACTCTGCCCAAAGTATCCTTGTTTCTTGGTTCCGCCATGGTGGGTGGTTTTACCATCCAACTTTTTATCGCTTGGTTATCCAATACCTTCGGTCGTGCTCGTACTATCTTTGGCTGTGCTACCATAGCCGCCTTGGCCGCAGTGTCCGGTATGATTCTCTTGATCAGCTTACCCGGTAATATTTGGGCACAATGTGGTATCGCTCTGGCTATCGGCTGTAGCGGCTTCCCACTGTACGCACTGGGATTGGCGCGCGCCAATGATGTGTTGCCAACCAACATGAATACCGTTGAAGTGAACCGTTGTCTGTTATTTGTCTATGGTCTTGGTTCACTCGTCGCCCCGCTGCTTATGGGTACACTGATGCAATGGTTTAATCATTATGGCTTCTATAGTGTCTATGCCATCATTGCTACTATACTGGCGGTATATGCCTTTAGCCAGCCCTCTGTACCCATTGCCGAACGAAGTGTTTATGTGCCGGTATCCGGTAATGCCGGCCCCATGACTGCCGAACTGGATCCACGCAACAATCAAGAAACCGATAAACCATTTGATGTGCACAAAGCAGAACAACATATTCAACATACCCAGCAAGAGTCTGAAGCGAATGCGCAGCACACGGATAAAACAGCTGAATAAAAACGGATCTTAAAGATCCCCTGCTGCACTTTACTTCTTTCATAACAGATTATTGTTGTTTGTCTGCACACCAGTAAGAGCAGGTTTCTGCCATTTATTCTAAAGGAGTGAATGGTAGCTTTCGGCAAATGGGATACACATTGCCTCGGTAAATTCCATACGCGTAAACGTATCTTATTGTCAGGGAAAAAGACTACAAAAAATGATGTCAATCTAATTTTTCCTGAAAGAAGTCAAAATCAAATATTAAGTGTTAGCGGCAAAGATAATTGTATAAAAAAAACAATTGATTTTCCCAAGATGAGCTTCATAATTACAGGCATGAAATATAATGACATAATCATAAAAATAATCGTCACCGGTTGGGCTAATCTTTTTGTAGCCAGTTGTCTAAAGATAGAAAACAAAATTTTAAGCAATTTATTCACTTTCATAATTTAAGTTAAACTGATTCAGCAATTTCGAGTTAAATCCCTTATAAGTTTTAACAGATTATTCTAATTACTCGGTGTTTTCCAACAGTTACTCAAGTACCCAAGATAAACTTTTTTTTCCATGGGCTTCATCTAATGCAGTAGATATTAGTGATAATCCTTCTTTAGCTTTTTCTTCGTATATTGAGTTTAGTGATATCGCGGTAACGAATTTTTTATTCTGGACAAAATACTTATTTAATAACGGTAAACACCACTTCTGATTTTATATTTTCATCATTATAAATTAATACATTGTAATATTCGGCGGTTGATAAAACTTCATAGCTATTATTTTTATAACAATGATTTTTGCACAATAGATTTCACCTTAAATGTTAAGATCAATCTTATTGATGCTACATAGCAATTCAGCGCCTTCTGTTGACTGAATAGATTCAAGCATTATCCGCTCATTGATACAAATGATAGGCACAATAAGTTAATAAATATTCAATAAACAAATCCTCTAATCATTTTATTGCCTTTACATTATCTTAGTGTGCTAATTCAATTTCAGCTTAATTTATTCTATATTTTAATCGTGTTGTCTCGCATCCACCATCTGTCGGAAAAACACAATCTATCATTCACTAATAATATATCTAAACACCATGCTTAACCTATCCTCAAGACTATTATCCTGATTGCGGGCTTGTCAGTTGAACATGTTAAAATAATAGATTGAGCTCAGTGGCTAATTTTTCATGTGTCAAATAGTTACTGGCTTTGATCAAATATCTTTGCTGGAGAAAACATTTATGATCGCTTTAATTCAACGCGTCAAACAGGCCAGTGTCACTGTTGATGAGCAAATTATCGGACAAATTAATCATGGTTTGCTGATATTGCTGGGTGTAGAACAAGGGGATAATGAGCAAAAAGTTTCCCGTCTATGTGACAAAGTACTTGGCTATCGCATATTCAGTGACAGCGAAGGCAAAATGAATCTAAATGTACAGCAGGTACAGGGGGAAGTATTAGTGGTATCACAGTTTACCTTAGCTGCAGATACGCATAAAGGGATGCGTCCCAGTTTCACTAAGGGAGCCAGACCAGAAGAAGCCAACAGACTTTATCAGTTGTTTGTCGAACAATGCCGGCAGCAAATCTACACCCAGACCGGACAATTTGCTGCCAATATGCAGGTTTCATTAATTAATGATGGTCCGGTTACTTTTTGGTTGCAGGTTTAATACCAGCGCAATACTTTCCATCGATTAATTATTCATTTGAGTTTTTCTCACATTCTTGCAGGATCATACCTTACTAATCAGAGTATAAAAGAATTAAAGAGGCCAGATCGCCAGTTTGCTGTGGTGTTATCCGATAATGAGCTGAAAATTTTATATTAATACTGGCGATTATCTGTATCAGTCAATGTCAAATCGATGCCATAGTGGATAATATTACCTAATTGCTGGCGACAAGCTAAATGCTGTATTCAAACCTATGCGAGCGAAATACGATATATAGGTACCAAGCATTTACCTTTACTTAGAAATGAAGACAAGCAGAAGATCAGGAAATATTTATTCGTCGACATTCATGATTTTTCAGGTGAGCTATATGCAGCTATTTACCCGGATAAAGCCCAATTTAGCGCAGCACAGCCTCGACAAGCGATGTAGTAGCCTAATGTGCTTATATCATTGGATATATTTATGCAAATAACAGATAAAAATATTTAGGGAATGGGTGAGCATCAGTTTGTTAAAACGTCCGATAACCATCGTATAAATTAGAAATTCACCAAACTTGCCTACAAACGAATAAAAAAGTAGAAAGAGGGCGGCGAGCTTTAAGGCAAATGTGGCTTTAACCGCAAGCATTCGGTGATTTAAAAGATGAAAATACAGGCATAAGTACTTTATTAACTTTTAAAATGCAGGTAAACCGCATGCAGCAATTTTGGGCAAAACGTCTTATGCGGTTTTAGAGAGTTATTTTCGTCATAAAGTGTAAACCGCGCGACATTTTCCTGCATTTTTATTCGATAATGTGTCTTTGGGAATCATCAGTAGCCTCTTGCAGCATGGCCACTTGGGTGAGACTGATAAAAGAGCTATTTTATCGAAGTAATCACAAGCCTATTAAACAGAATTCTGGTTAGCGTCAGCGATAAAATTAAGATTTTTTCGTACAATTACATGCCCCCGAGAGAACCAAATATGATCAATGTCATCCTTGCGGTATTTATGCCTAAGTTATAATTAGGATTTGCTCGTAATTTGGTATCAATATAATTCCACTGTTTTTAAGCTTAGCACTCGAACAATAGACATTTGTTGTGACTGTAAAATTAGATAAACCGTTTTCAAATTTTCTTGATTTTCTATATTTTTCAGCTGCCTAACTTTCTATTTTTCTACCGGTTGATTGTGTTTGTTTACCGTTTTCGGGGCTGTAGAGCACTGTAGACAAATGGATTACAAACATGACAATATTTTTTTTAAGCATTATGGCTTACTTTTTGACCGTAACATCAACGGCAGTTTTGCTTTGAAGTTCTGCCTATACATATATAGCATATAATGTTAAATTATAATTTTTGAGCAATAGTTTGATCACACAAGCTATCGGTTTTATTTGAGCTTCTGTCATCTTATTTGAGCAAGCTATGCCATAATCTCTTTGTTTAAAGTCTTGTGCCAACGGTTGTCTAATACTGACAAGAGTTAATATTTGATTATCTTTGTTTATGTAATTATTATTTTCATATGTATGACAAATATGACCAGCTTTATTGGGAAGAGACACGGTTGGCGTTTTAACCTGTTGTTTATTGATCAGCGGTAAGTAGTGCAATTATTTCTCTTAATACGAGATTATTGGGTATACTTGATGCTGTAAAAGTAATAGGTAATACAATGATTGGTTTGATGATTGTGACCCATGAAACGGTGGGTCAGGCAAATTTGCAGTTAATTGAGCATATTTTTGGTTCGATACCAGAGAAAATTGCTGTGGTCGGTGTCAGAAGTGATGATTCTGTTGAACAGATACACGCAGAAGTGGTTAAGAATTTATCCATGCTCAATTATGGCAGCGGTGTTTTGATTCTGACAGATATTTTTGGCGCCACTCCCTGTAATTTGGTTCGTCAGTTGCTTCGGCAGGATAATATTATTCTGTTGACCGGCTTGAATGCCCCCATGTTGATCAAGGCATTGCAAAACTTTACCAAGTATGATGATGTTCGTCAATTTGCTGATGCTGTCAAAACAGCTGCAATTGCCGGTATTATGACTATTTCTAATCAGGATGAGCTGTGACATGTTAAAAAAGGAAATTAAAATAATTAATAAGCTAGGTTTACATGCACGGGCTTCGAATAAGTTTACTCAGATTGCCAGTCACTTTCAGTGTGAGGTGTGGGTGACACGCAAAGATAGAAGAGTAAATGGAAAAAGTATTATGGGATTGATGATGCTGGCTGCTGCTCAGGGAAGTGTAATTGAGTTAGAAACAGATGGTGTAGACGAGAAACAGGCAATGCAGGCACTTGAAGAGCTGATTAACAATTTCTTTGGCGAAGAAGAATAATGTGTATTGTTCTACATGGAGTGGCTGTAGGAGCTGGTGTTGCGATCGGTCGTGCTCATCTGGTTGTACGCGGAATGGACGATGTACCTCATCGTGAATTATCCCCAGAAGAACTGGTAGCTGAAGTTGCCCGTTATGAGCAGGCAATTAAGACCACTCGTCGTCAACTGGAACAATTACGAGCAGAGATTCCAGAAAACGCACCTTCTGAACTGGGTGCCTTTATCTCATTGCACCTGATGCTACTAGGTGATGTCAGTCTTTCGCGTGAACCTATAGATATTATTAACGATAAGTGTATAAATGCTGAATGGGCATTAAAACTGCAAACTGATAAGTTATCAGACCAGTTTGATTCGATCGAAGACAATTACTTACGCGCGCGTAAGCAGGATATGTTACAGGTAGTAGAACGAATCTTCAAAAATCTTATAGGCTTATCCACTGAGGTTGTTTCTGAAGCTGAAGATTTCGAAGAAGATACCATTCTGGTGGCTTATGATCTCTCACCGGCAGATACAGTATTTTTTAAAGACAGTCGTATCGCCGCTTTTGTTACTGATGCCGGTGGCCCGACCAGCCATACGGCTATTCTTGGACGCAGCCTGAATATTCCATCTGTTATTGCGTTGGGCCATGCCAGAGAATTAATTAATGAAGACGAATTGATTATTGTGGATGGCAGTATGGGCGTAGTTATTATTGCCCCTGATGATGTTATTTTAAAAGAATATCGCCGCCGTTTGCGCGAGTTCCGTAGTCTGAAGCGCCAGTTGAATAAGCTGAAAAATACCATGGCGATAACACAAGATGGTATCAATATTGAATTATTGGGCAATATTGAAAGAGAACAAGACATTAAGCTGCTGCATAATCTGGGTGCTGATGGCGTTGGTTTATTACGCAGTGAATATTTTTATCTTAATCGTAATGTTTTACCTACGGAAGATGAATTATACGATCACTATGTTGAAATAATAAAAAAAATGAAGGGCAAGCCGATAACTATTCGCACAATTGATCTGGGTGTGGATAAAAATCCCCGCTGGTTTGGGCCTAGCCATAGTATGAACCCAGCTTTGGGGCTTACTGGTGTCCGGCTGTGTCTGGCTGAGCCTGTTATGTTTCGGACGCAGATGCGTGCCATTATGCGCGCAGCTGTATGTGGCACTGTTCGCATGATGTGGCCAATGATTTCTTCGGTCAGTGAAGTGGAGCAATGTTTAACTCATTTAAATACCGCCAAGCAGCAGTTACAGGAGAATTTTGTACAATTTGATGAAAATATCCAAATTGGGGTGATGGTTGAAATTCCATCGGCAGCATTGACGATAAATGCTATTCTGAAATGTGTTGATTTCGTTTCAATCGGTAGTAATGATTTGATTCAATATACGTTAGCGGCTGACCGTGGTGATGAAAGTGTCAGTTATCTTTATCAGCCTAGTCATCCATCGGTGCTTAAGTTATTAATACATATTATTCGTACGGCTAATCGAATGAATAAACCTGTCTGTGTTTGTGGCGAAATGGCTGGAGACGAGCAATACACCCGCCTGCTATTGGGGATGGGCTTACGCTGCTTTTCTATGAATGCCAATAATATCCTAGCAGTAAAAAATCAGATTATTCAAAGTGATGTTTTAATACTTGAAACTGAGGTACAAAAAATATTACGTAATGAAGATCCAGATAAAGCATTAAAACTATTAAGAAAGTTAAATACGGTGAATGAATCGCCGGAGTCAGGGGATTAGTCTTTATTGGTCATTTGCATGAAAATTGCCTGTCACTGTATTTGGCCATTTTATACATATTCAGAGTGCTCTTAGGCTTACTAATTTATTTATTATCCATCATAAATGCGATACTAATGTTCTTAGCTTAAATTCATTTGTGGGTTTGAGCACTTAGTCATATGTGCATTATAATAAGCTTGGATTTTGGTATTGCTCGTTAAAGAACCAGTCTATATTTTGACATATGTGTTAGTTTGATAGGTTGAGTTGTTGCAATGAATTAATATTATGCACACTTATCATCACTATAATATTTATCATCATATAATATCATTAGTTAGTTGGCTTGCTTTCAAATTGTACAGCCAATATTTGTTATAAATATAATATATTACCAACTTTTGCTTTCTGTGTCGCTGTGCAGTCACTTGAGTATCCGATTTAAACAAAAAATTGGTTTCAATCTTAATTAAATTGAATGACAATATACTTGCAAGTATTCTTAAAACCCTGAATTAATAGCTGTAATGAGAAAATACTTCGCTAATCTTACAAGTGTAACATACTTTTATGACCTTTAGACTGAAATGGAGTCCATTTCTTATCTTTGATTTTACAATGGCTGATAGTCTAACCTTTATTTGTCTATTTTATATTAAAAATACTGTTTCTAAATTCAGTTATAGATGACTGTATCTTATATTTACCATTTGCAAATTAAAGCTATAGCTGTAGAAATAAATAATAAGAAATTTATCTTTAAATAAAAAAAGCTGTAATGCTAACCACAAAAACCAGAAAATCGCCCTATATAGTGAAAGTTTTGCCAAAAAATACTTTAAATCAATATATTAGATAATAATGAATACAAGACATTCACTCTGTAAGTTTTATAGCGTTGAAAACCTTAAAATTTTTTAACTATATACCAAATATCGCGCTGTAAACAACCACAGCATTGGCACCAGATCGAGAATGATAATATAAAATAGACTTATTTCAAATAAATAGATATGAATTGATCTGTATTTTTCTAGAGAAAATAAATTTATCCTTCTAGGATGCGTCTGGTGGCCATCGTGAGCAGTTGGCTGACACAGCTCAGGATTATTTTTACCACAAATAATGCAACTCAAATTACCGATTTTATCCGTTTCAACTGAATATTGATTAATATAATGTGTCGGGTGATTTGAATAAACTAGCATGATTATGCTTGATCAATCTTTATGTGAAGTTGGCATTTAAATAAAATTTAAGCGGTAATTAAATTGACTGAAGCTAGCAATAAAATTATTCCTGTTGTTTTTATTGTATGTTTTAAAATAAGCTTAACATTTTAGCTGGTATAGTGCAGCATAATTATTGATATTGGGTGTGCCATTTTGGGGTTTACTTAGCTTCGGCTCTTTAACTTAATATATGGTGGTTAAAGTAAACTGTTATAATACTGATCTATTTTTAAAGAAATTTGACTATTCATCATGCAAGAACATTACTGTCCCGAGAAGATTGAACCGGCCGCGCAGGCACGCTGGCAGGAATACCGTTTATTTAATGCTGAAGATTTTAGCCCGAAACCCAAATATTATTGTCTGTCGATGTTTCCTTATCCGTCAGGCAAGTTACATATGGGGCATGTACGTAACTATACGATTGGTGATGTACTGAGCCGTTATCGATTACTGAATGGTTTTAATGTGATGCAACCAATGGGTTGGGATGCATTTGGTTTGCCTGCTGAAAATGCAGCGATGAAGCATCAGGTGGCACCGGCGCAATGGACTTATGACAATATTGCTTATATGAAAAAGCAGTTGCAGAGTCTGGGGTTTGCGATTGATTGGGAGCGGGAAGTTGCTACTTGTACGCCAGAATATTACCGTTGGGAGCAGTGGCTTTTTGTCCGTCTGTTTCAAAAGGGGATTATTTATAAGAAGAATGGCACGGTGAACTGGGATCCGGTAGACCAGACTGTGCTGGCCAATGAGCAGGTTGTAGATGGTCGTGGCTGGCGTTCGGGTGCGATTGTGGAAAAACGCGAAATCCCGATGTATTACTTTAAGATCACGGATTACGCCGAAGAGT